>RFVE01000189.1 GCA_009922585.1 Planctomycetia bacterium | reverse complement strand
TTCCGGGAAGCCCGAGGCGCGAGCCGAGGGAATGCGTGTCTGGGTTCAAAAAATGCAGTTTCCCTCAGCTTGCGTTTCGGGCTTCAAAGCATGGGCTTTTTATCAATAGTACGGGTGAAGCCGCGCCATCAAACCTCACGGCAAGGCAGAGAGTCGTCCGGTGCTCATTCGATTGCTCGGCAACCTGTGTGCCGAACCAGATTGCCCCCCATGGCCTTTTTCTACGAGTGGCTGGCAGTGCTGCTTTGCCTGACGGGTGTCAGCTGGGACAAATGTTGCCCGCATGTAGCGGCCGATGAACCGACGGCCGCTGTTTCGTTCAAAGACTCCTGGCAGCAGGCTGCCCCGCCGTTGATCACCGATGCTCGCCGGACAAGCGAACAACTCGCCGGCCTGATCGAGCACTGGCCCCTGCCCGACGAAGCTGCCGCCTTCGATCGGCAGGTGATTGTTATGATTGACGCTGACTTGTCGACTCCTGCATGGCTGACAGCTGCTGCCGAACCTGTCTGGCAACGCTTTGTCCGCCTCCGCCGGCAACGGGCTGACTTGTTCTTCGCACAAGCAGTCGCCGCACTCGAACGGCCTTCCGGCTCTAAGAAACCTGCTTCGGCAACTGAGGCAATGCGGTTGCTCGCCCGGGTTCTACGGGAAAATCCTGACCATGCTCAGGCTCGGGCAGGCCTGGGGTTTGTCGAAAACGACGGGAAATGGGTCTGGCCAAACGTTGCCCGTCGCCTAGACCGCGGCCAGACCTATTCTTCGACCGAGGGCTGGCTTTCAAGGGGCCGGCGGCCGGGAGGCACCGCTCAATCCCTGCAGGCTGATACAAACGGTCCTCTTCCACTTTCGCAGGCTTTGACCTTCGCATCAGACCATTGGGAAATCCGTTCGACGGCGGGGCTCGCAGCAGCGGCGGATCTGGCCGGTCGACTGGAGCAGACTCGACTAGTCTGGCTACAGGCGTTTGGCGGCTTCGCAGTCGAGCCGGTAGAACTGAAACAACGACTTTCCGGTAGCCGAAAGCCACGACCGAGCTCCTCCTTCGCTGCCGTCCTGCTGGCCAATCGGCAGCAGTACATCGATGAACTGCTGCGGCTGGAGCCCCGCATTGCCCAGACACTGGGCATCTACTGGACACCGACCAAAACAGCCTGGTTTTTTCAGGGCGATGAGCCCCCGGCCCGAACCATTGAACATGAAGCGACCCACCAGTTGTTCGCTGAGAGCAGGTGGACAAACCGTCTGGCGGGCGAGCAATGTGGCATGTGGGCCCTCGAGGCGGTCGCCTGCTACATGGAGAGCCTGGAGCCGACCGCCTTTGGCTTCTCACTCGGTGGCCGTAACGCGGGAAGGGTTCCGGCCGCCCGCGAACGCCTGCTTGAAGATGGCTTTTTTGTTCCGCTGCAAGAGCTCTGTGAACTCGGCCGGCTTGACCTCCAACGCGACCCGCGACTGCCGCAGATCTACAGCCAGATCGCGGGACTTGCCGACTTTTTTCTCAACGGCGAGGAGGCGCGGTTTCGTGACGCCTTTATCGACTACCTTCGGCTGATCTATCGGGGCACCGCCCGACCTGACTCGCTCTGGAAGCTCTGCGATCGCTCGCCCGAACAGCTCGACGAGGCATACCGCAGCTACCTCGCCGAGCCGTAAGCAGCCGTCCAGCATCTGCTACACTCGGAATCTTCACGAGGCTGTCAACCACCAGCCCCCTGGCCGAAAACAGTCAGCGGCCAGTGATCCCCTCCAGCGAGAGTCTTCGAAAGGCCCCCATGTCCAGTTCCGTCGCCTCCGTCAGTCTCGACCTCGACCGTCTTGCCATCGATACCATCCGGACACTTTCCATGGACGGGGTTGAGGCGGCCAAAAGTGGACACCCCGGAACGCCGATGGCACTCGCGCCAGTGGCCTACACGATCTGGAAGGATTTTCTTCGCTACGACCCGCTCGATCCTCACTGGCCCAATCGCGACCGATTCGTGCTCTCCTGCGGCCATGCCTCGATGCTGCTCTACAGCCTGATCCACTTGGCTGGCATCCGACAGGCTAGCCCCGACAACACTGGGCACGACCAGCCAGCTGTCAGCCTCGATTGCATCAAGCGGTTCCGCCAACTCGGCAGCCGCTGTGCGGGCCACCCTGAGCACCACCTCACCGTCGGCGTTGAAACAACGACTGGACCGCTGGGACAGGGCTGCGGCAACTCCGTTGGCATGGCGATCGCCTCGCGGTGGCTGGGGGCCAGCTTCAACCAGCCCGAATCAAACCTATTCGACTATGACACCTATGTGCTGTGCAGTGACGGCGACCTGATGGAGGGAGTGGCCTGTGAAGCGGCCTCCTTGGCCGGCCACCTCAAACTGGCAAACCTCTGCTGGGTCTACGACGACAATTCCATCACCATCGAAGGTGAGACCGACCTAGCCTTCAGCGAAGACGTCGGCCGGCGGTTTGAGGGACTCGGCTGGCGAGTTGAACGGGTTGCCGACGCCAACGACACAGCAGCAATCGGCCGGGCACTCAATTGCTTCAGGGAAGAGAGCGAACGGCCCACACTCATTATCGTCAAAAGTGTGATCGGCTATGGGGCACCGACAAAAGCCGGCTCCCATTCCTCCCACGGCGCACCGCTGGGGCCGGACGAGGTCAGTGGTGCGAAAGAAGCCTATGGCTGGCCGGTCGCCGAGCCCTTTCATGTGCCGACCGAAGTACCGGAGCGATTCACTACCACCCTCGGCAGCCGCGGTGCCGCCGCCCGAGCAGCCTGGCAGGACGCCTACGAGGCAGTCAAGGCAACTGCCCCCGAGACGATCTCCGAACTTGACTGCCTACTCGCCGGCGGTCTGCCAAAGGATTGGGATGCAGCCATTCCGAGTTTTCCCGCCGACGCCAAGGGACTCGCAAGTCGGGTTTCATCCGGCAAGGTATTGCAGGCTCTCAGCGGTGTCATTCCCTGGTTCCTCGGTGGATCAGCTGATCTGGCGCCCTCGACCATGACACTGATCCCAGACGCCGGTGACTTTGGCCCCGCGAACCCGGCGGGCCGGAACTTTCATTTTGGTATTCGCGAGCATGCGATGGCTGCCGCCGCCAACGGCATGGCGCTCTCCGGTCTGCGGCCCTACACAGCCACTTTCTTTGTCTTCTTCGACTACCTCAAGCCGTCGCTGCGGCTCTCTGCACTCGGTGACCTCGGAGTGATCTATGTGCTCACCCACGACTCGATCGGCCTTGGTGAAGATGGTCCCACCCATCAGCCAATCGAACAGTTGGCCAGCGCCCGCGCTGTACCCGGCCTATCGGTCTTCCGGCCGGCAGATGCGAATGAGGTGGCCGAAGCCTACCGCGTGGCCCTCAAGCGAACCGACCGGCCAGCCGTCATGGTATTGTCTCGGCAGAACCTGCCGACGCTTGATCGCACCAACCTCGGTGGAGCCGAGGGAGTCGCTCGCGGCGGTTACATCCTCAAGGAAGCCACCGGCGGTGGCAGCCCTGACTGCATTCTGATCGGCACCGGCAGCGAGGTGCATAGCTGCCTGACCGCTGCCGAGACGCTGGAAGCATCTGGTATCAAGGCTCGGGTGGTCAGTCTGCCTTGCTGGGATCTCTTTGCCGCCCAAGACGCCAGCTACCGCGAGCAGGTGCTGCCGGCTGCCGTCACCAGCCGGGTTGCCTGCGAAGCAGCCTGTAGCTTTGGCTGGGAACGCTGGCTGGGCGAGCGGGGCCGATTCGTCGGCATGGAGGGCTTCGGCGCCTCCGCCCCGGCCAGGCAGCTCTTTGAACATTTCGGCATCACCGCTGAGGCCGTGGCCGCCGCCGCCCGGGAACTGGTCGGCCGGTAACGGCCAACGGTTTTCGAGGGTGTTCGCTCAAACTTTCTAAGCCGGGAGCGGAAGCGACCGGACAGGCAGCGGGTTTGATACCCTTCCCCTACGGCTGGTGGTGTGAGTCACCGATCACTGCGTCTTCGGCGTCAGTGCCAGCAGCAATCTTGCCGTCGTGGTTGCGGTAAAGGTGGTCATCACGATGAAGAAAGTCGAGGTTGTCGCCCTCGATCCAAATTGTCTTCACCCGCCCATCTTCATAGAGAATGTGGTGAGCCCCCTCGGGGTGATTGCCGCTGCGTTGGCCCGTGGCGTCAGGTGCATCGGCCATCAGCGGATGATGCCCCCTGCGGAGGTCACGGATTGGCTGGAGGGCTCCGGCAGCATCACGATGGCCGAGGGTGTAACCGTAGTCACCACTCATGCGTTCCATGATGCGATCAAAATCTTCACTGCCGACGTTCGCCTCAACTTCTTCTCGGCTGGGAACCCGGAACCCACCCTCACGGGCGAGCGCTGAGCCGGGGTAGACGAGCAGGCCATCGTCGGGCTTGATTCGCTGTGCAGAGACAAGCGTGGGGGCAAAGAGGCCAGCCCGCGACAGTGGCCCTTCGCTTGGCGGCGAGGGGAAGACTCGCTGCGAATCAGCGTAACCCTGAAGTGCCGCACCCACCCGCTGCAGATTCCGCTCGGCTCGCAGGGCACGGGAATCCTGAACCGCTTCGAAGAGCAGTGGCGCCACCAGAACAACCGCCGCCACCGCAGCCGCCGCCATGATGAATCGATCGACCCAGGCCCGTGGCCGCAACGGAACAACCGCCTCATCAGCCGGCGTAAGCACCGGAACATCAGCCTGCCGCACAGCGGCAAGCGTGCGATCGGCAAGACCGACCGGGGCAGCCAACATCTGCCGTTCATGCTCCAGCGGCTTCATCGCCCGCTGTAACAGCCCCAGCTGTTCGTTGATGATCACCGCCGCCTCGGTGTCTTTCCGCGCCGCCTCAATCGACAGCCGTTCGTCTTCTTCAAGGCTATCGAGTAGATAGCCGATCAGATCGTGACGCATGAGCCGCCTCTCTTGTTTCGGAATGCTCCGGCCCCGCCAGCAGGCTCTTCATGGAACTGACTGGGGGACGGGCGTTGACTCTTCGCTGTTGTCATGGTCGCACCTCCGCGCCACCCGACGTCGACCAGGCCTGATTGAGTCTCAGTAATGCCGCATGCAGCCGGCTCTTCACGGTGCCAACCGGAATACCGAGGACATCCGCTGCCTCGCGATATTTCATGCCCTGGTGATAGACCAGAATCAATGCCGCCCGAAGCGTCTCCGGCAGATTGTCCACCGCTGTTCGCACCCATTCCTTGGCCTCCTCATCCTCC
>RFVE01000188.1 GCA_009922585.1 Planctomycetia bacterium | reverse complement strand
ACGCCCAGGCATGTCCGGTCGCATTCCAATAAACCTCATCGTGATCGTCAAAATACCGGAGCTGGCGGGTCGTGTAGCGAATGACGTAGGTGTGCTGTCCATGAGGAATGGTGACGCCCTTTCGGCCGATGTAGATCCGGGTGAAAACATCATGTGAGTCGGTATGAAAAGAGGCCGGCTGTCCGTCGTACGTAATGCTGATGAGATTGAAAGGGACTGATGTCTTGAGTCCGAAAGGGCCGCCAGAGTAGCGGACCGGAATGTCCCGATAGATGCCCTGCTTGATCTTGTTACCTTCGGCAGTGACCGTGATCGTCTCGGTGACGTCAAAGAGCCCGTCGGCGGCGACCACCAAATCACTGCGGAATGAGTCGATGCGTTCGGCCGCATCTGCTGAGAGCGGACAAGTCAGCCCAAAACAGAGCAGGATGAGGCGGAAGAGCCCCTGCCAGCCGCGTCGATTCTGGAAAGAAAGGTTCATGATGGACCCTCCAGGGAAACTCGGGGGACGGCTCGTTCACCAATCGATTCAACTTCAAAATAATCGGCCGGCGGAAACCCAAACCAGCCCGCAACAAGATTGGAGGGAAATGACTCCACCGCGATGTTGAGGTCTCGAACGGCGCCGTTGTAGTAGCGCCGGGAATACTGCAATGCATCCTCAATTTCGACCAACTGCGTTGAGAGCTGGGCAAAGTTTGCATTTGCCTTGAGGTCGGGATAGGCCTCAGCAACGGCGAAAAGAGACTTCAGGCCGGCTGTCAGGCGGTTCTCTTCAAGGTTGATCTCGGCCATGGTGGTGGCGGTGTCAGCCGCGGTTCGCAGACGGATGACATCTTCAAGGACGGAGCGTTCGAATGACGCGTAGCCTTGAACGCAGGCGATCAAGGGTGGGACGAGGTCGTGGCGCCGCTTCAGCTGGACATCAATGCCGCTGGAACCTTCCTTAACAAGGTTTTGGCGGCGGACCAGTCGGTTGTAGGCGAGGGCGAGAATCCCACCGACAGCCACTGCAGTCACTGCAGTCACCAGCACTATCATGCCACCGCCGGTGATGGTCAGGCCAACCAGGCCAGTTGCTGCCATGCTTTGCCTCCATCCATGAAGGAGCCTCCCCGACGGCCCCAGCGGTGCCGTCGGGGAGGAATCAGTTCGGTGCCGAGCAGGGGGAAAGGGCCCGGCTTATTGTCCATCAGTCAAAGGCCGGCTCTTTGCCTTCGTAGGCCCGGTAGAGGTTCAACACCGCGGCCTCAAGTGCCTCGGCCGTGGCCGCATCGGTTGACTGCTTGCACTTCATGGCAGCAACCGTCACGGCGTGAGCCGCCTTGAGCTGCTCAACATAGCGGGGCGAGTCGGCCTTAATTCGCTGGGCTAGGAAGTAGTCAGCAATCGTTGCCTGAATCTTGGCAGCGTGGTCGTCCTTGGTCATGATCCAGCGGCCCAGCTGATTGGCTGACTGGCCGCTTATGTCGGCAGCGGCCAATTCGTTGATCTGCCCCTGTGCCTTGGCAATCGTCTTCCCATCTTCCAGCAACTGCTCAAATCGCAGCTGATCCCCATAGATGCCACATGGCACCTGGCAGTGGGCGAAGGCGGTCGAGGACAACAGGCAGACGGTGGCAACGGCGAACAGTAGGCGGTGAAGCATCGTGGTTTTCTCCAGAGGTGGGAAGGATTTTGCCCCCACGATACACCACGGAAAGGCTGTCGAGAAAGAGCCAGCTAAAGTGTGAAGCGGGCGATCTCTGCCTGGAGTCCAGCTGCCGCCTGTTCGAGGTTCGCCGTTGCCGCGTGAAAATCATCCAGTCCCGCTTCGCTGCGGGCCGCGCCCTCGGCCACCTGGTTCATGGCGTCACGGATCTGCTCAGCCCCCTGGCTCTGGGCCTGCATGCCCTCGGCGACCTGCCCGAACCGTTCCGAGATGCCCTTGACCGAGCTGATGATCTCTGCGAGCTGGCTCGAGATGCTGGCAATCTCGGTCACACCTGTCTCGACACTCTTGGTGAACTTGTCCATTTCCATCACACCAGAGGACACGCTGAGCTGCATGCCCTTGACCACCTGTTCAATTTCCAGCGATGCCACCGCCGTCTGATCGGCGAGGCGGCGGATCTCCCGGGCGATCACCAGGAAGCCACGGCCATATTCGCCGGCCTTTTCGGCCTCGATAGCCGCATTGATCGAGAGCAGATTGGTCTGGTCGGCCACCTTGGTGATCGTCGTGACGGCCAGATTGATCGTCTTCGCCCGTTCATTGATCTCAGCGAGCCTTGATCCGAATGAGGCGGTGCTGTCCGCCAGCTGCCGCATCGTGTCGTCCATACTGGCCAGATTTTCCCGACCTTCGATGGCCATTGCTCCCGTGTTTCCCGCCATTTCGTTGACGGCATCCATGGTTCGGGCAAGTTCCTTGCCGGTGACGGTAATCTCCTCGACGGCCGTGACCGTCTGCGTGGTTGATTCGCCGAGTCTGGTGACGACCTGCTCTTGGTTGGTCCCAGTAACCTGCAGGCTCGACACGGTGCCAGCCAATGCCTCGGTTGCCGACTGCACCCGACCGATGAGTGAACGGAGGTCACTGGTCATTGTCTGGAGGGCTCGTGACTGAAGCTCGCAGGTCACCGGCGGCGACCTGCCGGGCAAGATCGACGGCCCGTCTAATTGGTGTGCTGATGCTGCGGGCCACAAATAGGGCAACAAGAACGACCACCATGAGCGTGCCGATGAGCAGCCCACCGATGACAAGCCGCTGGAAGCGGACCAGTGCAAAGGCCTCACTGGCATCCTGTTTGGCAACCAAACCCCAGCGGTAGCTCGGGAGGTAGCACCAGGCGGCCGCGACCTGCTCGCCGCGGTAATCAGGGAAAATTTCATAGCCACGATTGCCACTTGAGGCGAGCCTGGCACCGAGGGCCTCATTCGAAGCCAGGGGAATGGTCAACCGATAGGCAGCATCGGGACGGTGACGCAGGGGGACAGTAACCCGAGCGGTTTCCCTGAGCTGTTCGGCCGCTAGGAACTCACCAGTGGTCCCCAGGCCGGTGGTGTCTGTCAGGACCTGCCAGACCCGCTCGGGGCTCAGCCCGAGGGCCAGCACACCCACCACCATGCCGTCAGCAAAGACCGGCGAGGTGACGAACGCGACCGGCTCACCCGACTTGCCGAAGGGCTCGAAGCGACCCAACTCCGACTGGAGGAGCGTCCGGGAACGATCGAAACCGGCTGCCAGTTCGCTTGCAGAAAGGGTGCCCTCGGTGACGACCTGACCGGGTACAAGATCGCCGCCGATTGAACAGAGCACGAGCCCATCGGCGTCCAGCAGCAGCAGACTGCGATAGCCGAACGAAGCCGTGACATAGCTGAGGAAATCGGTGAAGGCCTCACTGGCCTGTTTCAGGGCCGAGGGTGTTTGGCCTGCGTCGGCAGACGCCGCAACTGCTCGTAGGCTGCTGACCGCCGACACGACGGTCGGTGCCCGTGATAGCGTTGTCCCATCCTGTACCCGTTCAGAAGCGTAGGCCTCAAGCTGTTCGGCCCGAGCTGACGCGATCTGGACGAGACGCTCCCGGACGGTCTCCTCGAGTGCCTGAGTGGCCAATCGGGTGGTGATCGCCGTCAAGAGCCCGCACGGCACCAACGAGATAAGCAAGAACCAAAAGAGTAATCGCACCGCCAACGAGCGGTGCTGACGGAGTGTTTCGGGTGGGGGAGTAGGAGCCATCATTGCTGCCCCCCTTCAGCTGGCCCTGTGTTCGCCCAACCTCCCCACTGGCGGTGGAGATCTTCAACCAACACCGTCCAGGCAGACCGTGAACGGGTAATTGGATAGGGCACCGGCCTCACTGCGGTCTTGCTGCTCCAGACGATGTCAAACTGTCCGTCTGCCCGAACTTTGGCGAGATAGACAGGCCGCCAGGTGTGCTGAGTCTCGGGGTCAACCGCGATGATGCCCTCCGGAGCATCGAGGCTCTGCCGCCGCATGGCATTTCGCACCTGACGCACGTCGGTGGTGCCAGATTCCCTGACGGCGTTGGCCCAGAGCCGAACGCTATTGGAAGCAGCTGCGATCACGTCACTGGTTACCCGGTCCTGCCCGTACCGCGCCTTGAAGCCTGCGACAAACTGGCGGTTCTCTGGCCGGTCGATCGATTGAAAGTAGTTCCAGGCCGCGTAGTGGCCAACGAGGTCGGCGTGGTCAATCGACCGCAGTTCATCCTCTGCCAGGGCAAAGGTGACAACCGGGATTTCCTCCGGATCAATTCCGGCGTCTTTCAGGGCGTCGAAGAAGGCTAATACGGAGTCCCCTACAACCGAGCAGAGCACCACATCTGGCTTGGCATCGCGAATCTGTGAAACAAACTGGTCGACATCGGTGCTTCCAAAGGGAATGTAGGCTTCGCCAACTTTTTCAGCACCGAGCCCGGCAAGCTGGTCGCTGATGATGGCGTTCACACAATGGGGCCAGATGTAGTCCGACCCAATCAGAAAGAAGCGGCGGGCTTCGAGCGTGGCGTGGCACCACTGGACGGCAGGGGTGATTTGCTGATTGGGGGCTGCACCGGTGTAGATCACCTGCGGTGAGGTCTCAAGCCCCTCGTAGGCCATCGGATAGACGAGGAGGTGGTCGGCAGCCTCGACCACCGGCAGCACACTCTTGCGGCTGGCACTGGTCCAACAGCCAAAAATGACCTCTGCCCGTTCATCATTGATCAGTCGGTCTGCCTCGCGGGCGAAGGTGGGCCAGTCGGATGCCCCGTCAGCGATCACCCAACGGACCGGGCGGCCCAGTAGACCGCCGCTGGCGTTGATTTGTTCGAGAGCGAGTACCTCAGCATCGATCATTGACCGCTCGCTCACGGCCATCGGACCGGTCTCGGAATGAAGGATACCGACCACGATGGGCCGGCGATCTATCAGGAGTCGGTCAGCGGCGGCCCAGATGACGATGCCGCCGGCAATGAGCAGCAAGACGAGGGCCGTCGTCCGGCCTGGCGTCCAGGTAGAGATCGAGGCGTTCGAATCAACGAGCGAAGCGTTTGACATGGCAGACACGAGGGCGGGGCAGTGAAACCGACACTGCCTGCAATCCTTGCCTATTTTCGCCAGCCATGCGCTGCGACGAACTATTTTTTATTGTTTTTGGCCAATTGGCGTGATCGTTTCACCCTCACGGATTGCCGGCGGTCGCACCCGTTTCCCGTTGAGGGGCTCGATCTCACG
>RFVE01000187.1 GCA_009922585.1 Planctomycetia bacterium | reverse complement strand
AGCCAGGATGGCGAAGCGAAGCGGACGTGCAGTGAACGAAGGCCCGGATGGCCTGAGTGAACGTCAAGCGAGTGGGCGTGGGCACCTCCGAGCGGCCGCCGCCGACTTTACCGATTGCTCCCGGTCATTCTCTGTCTGCCGGTGATAAACTCGCGAAGCTCTCCTCACTTTGTGCAAGGTGTTCAATGGCGTCTGTGCTCGACAGGATCGTGGAACGGAAACGGCAGGAGGTAGCGGCGGCGCGGGTAGCGCGGCCACTTGCCGAGCTTGAGTCACTACTCGCCACTGCCCCGCCGCCGCGGGACTTTTTTGCTGCGGTCGCCGCACCGGGTGGCATTCGCCTGATCGCTGAATTCAAACGTCGCAGTCCTTCCGCCGGTGAAATCCGGCCCGGCGCTGAACCGGCCGAAATTGCCCGGGGCTATGCCGAGGCTGGCGCTGCAGCCCTTTCGGTGCTCACCGATGGCCCGGGGTTTGGCGGCTGTCTGGCCGATCTCGTCGCTGCCCGGGCGGCAGTGACTCTGCCGGTACTGCGAAAGGAGTTCATCATCGACACCTATCAGGTCGTCGAGGCCCGGGCCCATGCCGCCGATGCCGTCCTGCTGATTGCCGAGTGCCTCGACGACTGCCACTTGCGAAGTCTCTACCGGCAGATTCTTGACCTCGGGATGACGCCATTGGTGGAACTGCATAGTGAGGAACACCTGTCACGGGTCCTTGACCTTGGGGCGACGCTGATCGGCATCAATAACCGCGACTTGCGGAGCATGACCACCGACATCGGCCATGTGCTGCGGCTGCGGGATCGGGTGCCCGCTGAGTGTGTGCTGGTCGCTGAGAGTGGCATCCGTAGTCGGGCCGATGTCGAACGGCTCGAGGCGGCGGGTATCGGGGCGATGCTGGTCGGGGAATCGTTGCTTGCCAGTGACGATCCAGCCCAAGCGGCAGCCACGTTACTTGGCTGACGCAGGTGGTGGCTCCGCTTCTGGCTCACTGACAAACCGGTAGCCTGCTCCCCGGACCGAAAGGAAGTGCCGCGGCTTCGACGGATTCTCTTCAAAGGCCCGGCGGAGGTTCAGCATGAAGGTGTCGACCGTCCGTGTAGCCGGGGCCCGCTCCATGCCCCAAACATTTTTGAGCAGTTCGGCCCGCGATACCACCACCCCCTCGTGCTCGATCAGGTACCTCAGCAGTTTCATCTCGAGGGCGGTCAATCGCACCGGCTGGTCATGACGGCTGACCTCCCAGGTGTCAAAGTTCACCTGCACGTCGCCGAAGCCGAAGCTGTTGTCGGTACGCGACGGCGTATCACTACCATTCCCCCGGCGACTCAGTAGGCTGCGGATGACCGAGAGTAGTTCATCGAGGTCGAACGGCTTTTGCAAGTAGACATCGGCACCAGCATCGAAGCCGCGGATCCGATCCTCTACAAGCGTTCGCGCGGTCAGCATGACCACTGGCACCAGGCTGCCGCGAGCGCGGAGCGTCTCGCAGACCGTGTAGCCACTCATGCCGGGCAGCATCAGGTCGAGAATGACCAGATCGACGTCTGGACTGTGCTGGTCGAGTACCGCCAGCGCCTCATGTCCGTCGGCAACGGCCGTGACAATGAAGCCCTCGGAGGTCAGATTGTACTTGATGCCGATGGCGAGATGGTTCTCGTCCTCGACGAGGAGGATGTGTGGCATGATGGTGATTGAGTGTACTGCTCTTGCTGGCCACCAGCGTAGCCATGCTCGCAGAACCAGACCCAGGCATCGGCCACAGTCTCAGCAAAAGGGCGAAACTGGTAGCCCAGCTCATTCTTGGCCCGTTCGCAAGAAAAGTTGTGCCGCAACATCGACATGCCGGCAGCCGCCGAGTTAACCGGCGGCTCGCGACGGAGCACGGTGGCAGCCAGGTCACCGAACCAGCCAGCGGTGCGGACAGCCAGCGGCGGGGCATTGCCCAGCGGCGGCCGACGGCCGGTCACCTCGGCAAAGACACGCCAGGCCTCAAGGTAGGTCAGCGGATGCCCGCCGAGAATGTAGCGGCGACCGGTCTGACCCCGGGCAGCTGCTGCCTCGATGCCACTGACCACATCCCGAACATCGACAAAGTCGTTCGCACCCGGTGGGGCTAGTAGCCCCTTGCCGCTGCTGACCTCGAGCAGCATACGGCCACTGGAGGGCTTCCAATCCCAGGGGCCGATCATGTACACCGGATTGACGATGACGGCATCGAGGCCCTGGTCGACCTCCGCTAGCACCGCCGCCTCCGCCTCCCGCTTGGTGACGACATAGGGGCACTCAACCATGCCTCCGGGCGGGGTTTCTTCATCAGCTGGCAGACCGTCGGCTCGGAGGCCAAGGGCATCGACACTTGAGACATGCACGAACCGGGCACCAGCTCGGCGGGCTGCCCTTGCCAACCGGCTCGTCCCCTCGACGTTGACCCGGCGCATCTCCTCGCTATGCCGCCAGCCACAGTGGACAACCGCAGCTGAGTGAATCACCAGGCTGGCACCATCGACCGCCTGCTGCAGGCAGGCTTCGTCCTCCAGCGTGCCCGTCCGCTGATCAACCGAAAGCCCCTCAAGGGATCGATCGGTGCCGCCCTGGCGGGGCCTGACCAGAACCCTCACCTGGCTGCCTCCCTCGAGCAGACGGCGGACGATATTGTTCCCAACTAGGCCGGTGCCGCCAGTTACAAAACAGGTACCTTGCCTGACAGCGGGCGGGACGGAGGTGGCGGTATTCATGGCGATCAAACGAGATTCCTCTGTGCCGGACGAGTCGCAGCAGCGAACACCGGCCGCCACCGGACGAACGCAAAGATTCGACAACGAGTCGTCCGCTGCTCTATTCCCTCGTGTAATCGGAAAATCTCCCGTCGCAACTTTTGCGAGAGACGGCTCAGTCGGGGGGTGTCGGCGTTGCCGGTTATTCCGGCTACGCAGCAGAATCGGTCGGTTTGGCTCTGCGACGCGATCGTTCGTCATCGGGTGCCGACGAAGAAAGAATGGATTCGTTTTCTCGCACGGAGGAGTCGCCGCGTGCCGCCCGTCACCATCGAGCCCGTTGACAGTCGCGGAAGGCAACGCCGCTTTATTGACCTGCCCTGGCGGCTCTACGCCGATGATCCCTGCTGGGTGCCGCCGCTGCGGCTCTCGCAGGAAGAACTGCTCGGCTTCCGACCGCACCCGTTCTACGAGCGGAATCGCTGCCAGTCGTTTCTGGCGGTGCGTGGCGGTCGGGATGTGGGCCGGATTACGGCCATCGTCAATCGGGGGCATGTCGAGCGGTATCAGGAGAATCGCGGATTCTTCGGTTTCTTTGAATGCGATGACGATCCCGAGGCCGCTGCGGCGTTGTTTGCCGCGACTCGGCAGTGGCTGGCCGACCGAGGGATGACCGCCATCCGCGGGCCGGTGAATCCGTCACTCAACTACGAGTGCGGCCTGCTGATCGAGGGCTTTGACACGCCACCCTTTTTCATGATGACCCACAATCGGCCCAGCTACGGTGGCCTGGTCGAGGGCTGCGGCTTCGGGAAGGTCGAGGACCTCTACGCCTTCTGGGGTGAGATGTCGATGCTCGAGGGAGTCGACTCAAAACTCGGCGTCATGGTCGAGGGCGTGAAGGAGCGGTTCGGGGTTTCCGTGCGATCGCTTGATCGATCCCGCTTCGCCGATGAGGTGAAGATGTTTCTCGAGATCTATAACACCAGCCTGGCAGGCACCTGGGGCTTTGTGCCGCTCTCGGCGGGTGAGGTTGATCACATGGCCGCCAGCCTGAAGCACCTGATCGTGCCGGAACTTTCGCTGGTTGCCGAGGTCGACGGCAAGCCAATCGGCACGGTCTTCTGCCTGCTCGACTACAATCCCCGCATCAAGGCGATCAACGGCCGACTGTTCCCCTTCGGCTTTTTGAAGCTGCTCTGGAACAAACGCGAGATCAAACGGATGCGGGCGATCAGCACCAATGTTGTGCCCGAGTATCAAGCCTGGGGCGTTGGGCTGGTCCTGCACGCGGCGTTGGTTCCCCGGCTGTACGACTGGGGTATGCAGGAAGTGGAATTTTCCTGGGTACTCGAAAGCAACCACCTCTCGAAACGGACGCTGGAACGCGGCGGCGCCCTGGTCACGAAGAAGTACCGGATTTATCAGGACGATCCGCCACCGGCGGCCGCCGAGTCAGCGTGAAGTTGACTGGCTGCGGGTGACGGTGCCAGTGGTTGTGTTGCCGGTGGTGCGGCCTCCTTGGCGAACGATCACTCCGCCACCAGCACCGCTGACGCCACCAAAGGTCATCGTCGGACCCGACCGCCGCGAAGAGCGGGAATAGCGACCGTAGTAGGGCCAGACCCGACGGCCCTGACGCTGGGCCTGTTCCCACCGCATCGAGCCGTAATTGACCCCGCCGAGGTTGAAGGTGCGGTAAGGGTTCCGCGGGCTGACCGCCTCGGCAGTTGTCGGCGAGGCCAGCAACGCACCGGCAGCCAGGGTCAGAAACAGCATAGAACGGGTCATTGGTCATCCCCCATCAGTCAAGTCAATACGGTGAGCCATCACGGTCTGAGTGGCCAACCACCGCAGGTAGCCTCTCTTAGTTGATACGCAGAATCAACCGGCTCGTTCATTTTTTCACCACAAAGGCACAGAGGACACGAAGTCACGGCGTCACCGGCACGGCTTCGCTGGTGGTGATTGCTCGGGGATTGTCACAGGTTGTTTTTGGCCGCGTCGGGGTGTTTCCCATTCACTGCCGCGAAGAAAGCGGTGATTTTTTCGCTTCCGAGCGAGCACGGTGCCCGACGCTTACTCGCGGCCTGCCCGCTTGGGACGATAGCCGACGGTCTTCCGACCGCGGGACACTTTGGCCCGCCGGTTGCCGCGACCGGCTCGGCCACCACGAATGTGGTCGCCCGACCTCTGTTCGGTGAAGGCCTGTGTCGCTTCCCGCCGCTTGCGGTTGAGGGCCTCCCGGGGCGGTCGCTCAGGAATCAAGCAGTCGCAGCCCGACCCGATCAGGTCCTGCCGACCCGCTTGTTCCAACGCCCGGCGGACCTCAAAGTAGTTTTCTGGTTTGAAGAACTGCAGCAACGCCCGCTGCATCCGACGATCTTTGAGCCCCTTGGTGATGGTCACCGGCTTCCCGGTCATTGGGTCGAGCCCGGTGTGATACATACAGGCGGCGATGTCGAAAGGGCTGGGGATAAAGTCCTGGACCTGGTCGGGCC
>RFVE01000186.1 GCA_009922585.1 Planctomycetia bacterium | reverse complement strand
AACAGCAGATTGTGCTGCTCGGTCGGATCGGTGGTGAGATCGAAGAGTTCCCAGGCGTCCTTCTTCCAGTAGTGGATCAGCTTATGGCTGGCGGTCCGCACGCCGTAATGGGCCCGGGTGTTGTGATGGCCCGGGTCGTGGTAGTAGCGGTAGTAGACCGCCTGCCGCCAGCCAGCCGGCGACTCACCCCGCAGCAGCGGCACCAGGCTTTTCCCTTGCATCGAGTCAGGCACCGGGAGGCCGGCCAGTTCCAGGAAGGTTGGGGCCAGGTCGATGTTGGCGACAAAGCCTGCCGGTGTGCTGCCCGGGGTGATACCCGGCCCCCGGACGATCAACGGCACCCGCAGCCCCGGCTCGTACATGAATCGCTTGTCGTAAAGGCCGAGGTCACCGAGGTACCAGCCGTTGTCAGAGGAGTAGATCACGATCGTCTCGTCGGCCAGCCCTGCTGTATCGAGATAGTCGAGCAACTTGCCGACGTTGTCGTCCACGCCCTGCACGCAAGCGAGATAGTCCTGCATGAACCGCTGGTACTTCCAGCGGACGAGGTCATCACCGGTGAGCGTCTTGCCATCAACTTCAACCTGTTCGGGCTTCTGTCCCAACCACTGGTTCCTCGCTTTGCCCTCGAGTTCCGCTGGCGGTTCACGCTTGAGATCACGGTTGGTCAGGTCGCGGGTGATCGTCTGTTGGTTTTCTGGCAGGGCCGCCGGCCGGGTGGCGTAGTCATCCCAGAGCGTTTCCGACTCGGGGATGACCGCGTCCTTGAACCGGGCCTTGTTTCGTTCATCGGGATCCCAGTTCCGATGCGGTGCCTTCTGGTGCTGCAGGTGCTTGGCAACGGTATCCCGGGAGCCGTCAAACCGGTTGAAGACCGGCACACCGTTCTTGTGGGAATATTGTCCGGTCAGCAGCGTGGCTCGGCTCGGCGTGCAGATCGAGTTGGTCACAAACGAGTTGGTGAACCGAGCCCCGCCCGCCGCCAGCCGGTCAAGGTGAGGCGTGGTATTGACCTTTGAGCCATAGGCCGAAATCGCGTGCTCGGCGTGATCATCAGACAACTGACCGGGGTTTGAAAGCCTGAAAGTGGCCGGTCTCCTCGACCACGAAGGCCAGCGACTGCCTGCCAGGACGGTCGGCATCGACCGTCAACTGCATCATGCTGCCTCCTTGGCCTCGGCCGCAGCCCTGCAGCACCTCGACGGCATACTCGCCCGAACGAGCTGCGGTGAATGTCCACTCGGCGGCATCGGCAGAGTTGGTCCAGCAACCAAGCGTCTGCTTGTGCGGCTGCGGTTCATACCGCAGGGTCGTGCCAATGACCTCGGCCTGCTGGCCGTGCAGCAGGATCGAACCGTCATCGGCCAGTGCAGCCGCGGCCCACAAGGTGGTGAGGACAAGCAGTGACAATCGTTGCATGATGATTTCTTTCCGCTGATTGAGATGCATGACCCTACCACCCCTTCCGGCGATTGTCACCTGTACAGCCACAGGCTGGGGGAGTGTCTTGATACTGCCGGCAGAGGATCAGCCGGGGCTCACACTCACGACGAGTGGGGAGTTGGCCTTAGGGCTGCCGCGATGACGGTTCAGACGTCAACTTGAAATCAATGACGTTGCGACCGGATTCAACCTCGGCCGAGAGCTCACTTTCGCTGCCGCGGTATCGTTCGGGGAGCATTTCCACCAACGGCAGAAAATAGTCGCCGTTCGCAAGCATTTCCTTTTCCTGCGGCGACATCTCGTAAGCCGAGTCGGGCACTCGCTTCGACAGCATGACGCGATGGCTGCCGAGCATTGCCCCCTTGATGCGGCCGGTATAGGAAAGCTCATACCGCCCGTCATCGTCGGTCATGCCTGCCGATGACCTCCCTGCCGCAGGCACAAAATTTACCGATGCTCCGGCCAACGGCTTCCCATCAAGCGTAACAACGCCGCGAACCGGAGCGGTCTCAGGGTAGCCAGCAGGTCGCCCGGCACAGCCGGCGAGCATGAGCCCACACACTCCAACAAAGACCGACAGCCTCACATGAATGATTTCTTTTCGGGTTTTGCCCACCGGGCTTCTTCGCCGGGCATCAGAGAAACCAGGATTCCCTGAAAGACAGAAAGCCATCAGTAACTCCCCACTACATCACCGTCGTTACGGCTGCAGAGATCATGCAGCGTGGCGTTATTGATCGTTTCTTGGAGCATCCGCACCGAACCATCAGCGAAAACAAACTGTGCACCGCCAGGATGCTTGCTGCTCCAGGAATCAGCCAGTTCCCCACCTACATGAAACGTATCGGTTGTTGTCGGCGTGCCGGCATTAATGACCAGCAACGTCCCGGCGGCCTCATTGAAGTACGTCATAAAACCGTTCAGCGCTCCAGGCCAACTTGGCGTCGCATGATGAGCAAGACCGATCCAGAAGCTCGCTGCGTGGTCTCCATGCCCCAGGTCGGCGGAATCTCGCTCCCCGGCGAGGATCGTTTTCGACAGACCGTCTGTGACCTCGTGTGGCTTGATTTTCACGCCAGGGATCACCAGCCCAGAGTGGTGATCTTTGAGTATCTGCTGATCGGCTGAACTGAGATCCCGATATTGCCGGTTGCGAGGACTCAAGGCGTTGCCGCAATTTCCGACATAATTTGACGTCGCTCCCTTCATCGACTTTGCACCGTTGGCACAGCGGTCTTCATTAATTCCCTTCGCTGCATCGGTTGGACACCGGTAGGTGTTCACAACAGTCTGCCCCAATGTGTTCACAACATCGGAAACCTTGCCGACTTCAACCTTGAGGTCATCGTAGAGGTTCGCTTCTTCGAGAAACGGCAGAATGTAGGAACCCCAAGCCCAACCCCGGGGAAGATCACTCGGCTGCGGCCCTCCCCAGCTTGAGGTTCCCGAACCACAGAAGTGGAGTCCTTTGGGGAATCTCTTGTTGATATCGTTGTAGTTATGAAACGCTAACCCAATCTGCTTGAGGTTATTGCCGCACGACGCGCGACGAGCTGCCTCGCGGGCCTGCTGGACCGCCGGCAGCAACAGACCGACCAGCACGCCGATGATGGCGATCACCACCAGCAATTCAATCAGCGTAAACGCCTGCCTCGGCCGCTTCGAAATCGCGGCAAAAACACCCGAGAGAAAAAGCCTGTTCATGAGAAAGCCCTCGTGAAAAACCGAATGGTGAACCGACGCGTGTTTAACGAACACAATGCATGAGGTTAAGAAACACGGACGGGAATCCAGCACACCCCTGATAGAAACTATTTCACTGGCCCCACCACCCCATCGCAATCGGGCGTACACCCTATCCCTCACGGGCCATCCTCGGAGTTGAAGGGCAGAAGGAGCGGGCACCAGTCCGCTGTCGACGGACCAGTCGTCCTGAAGTGAACGACGAACCAGCGGGCATGACTCCGCCCTGACGCTTCGGAGACAATCCACGAAGCCCCCACCCTTGGTACCGAATCACCTGCTTCCTTGACAGGCTTCCCCTCACCTGAGAGCGTGTACGAAAGAACACATTTTGTGTCGTAAGCAGAGGAGCAACGACCGTGAGTATTGAGGTGATTCGGGAGTTCGTTCGTCGTGAACCATTTGCACCGTTTGTGATTCGGCTGTCCAACGGCGAGTCGCAGATGAGGAACGGACGGTTCACTGCAGCCTGCTGCATATCAACGCGGTTGAATCACTACAGCAGGCGTAAGCGGTCAGGCTGCGAGGGCAGCAACGGGTGTCTTACCGGCCAGCCATCGCAGCCCGCTCGATCACCAGCCGGGCGGGCGGCAGGCTGGTCCGGAAGATGCGGCCGTAAGGCTTGGTGATCATCCGCGGATCGAGGATCACCACCCGGCCCCGGTCCTCCCGGGTACGGATCAGGCGGCCGAAGCCCTGCTTGAGCTTGATCACCGCCTCGGGCAGCTGGTACTCGGCAAAGGCATTACCACCGGCCGCCTTGATCGCCTCAATCCGCGCCGCCACCAGCGGCCGGTCGGGGACGGCAAAGGGCAGCCGGGTGATGATCACCTGCGTCAGCAGATCACCGGGCAGGTCGATGCCCTGCCAGAAGCCGTCGGTACCGAGCAGCACCGCCTCGTCTGCGGCCCGAAAGTCTTCGAGCATGCGGCCCCGCGAGAGTCCATCGGCCTGGCTGACCAGCCGCAGCTGATTGCGAATGCAGAAGCCGGCCAGCTCTGCCGAGGCCTTGGCCAGCGCCTGATGGCTGGTGAAGAGCACCATCGTGCGGCCACCGGCTGCGGCCAGAAAATGCCGCAGCATCCGGGCGACGTCGCGGTCGTAGGCATCCCGCTGGCTCGGCTCGGGTAGCCGGTCAATCAGCACGAGCTCAGCCTGCGATTCGTAATCAAACGGACTCTCCAACCGCAGCTCGAGGGCTGACTCGAGGCCCAGCCGCTGGCGGACATAGCGAAAGCCAGGCTCGCCATTCGGGTCGGCGTGGTCGGGAACATCCTCGGCCTCAGCCCGCCCACCGACCGCAATCGTGGCACTGGTCAGAATCACTGACCCAACCCGGTCAAACAGTTCCCGCCGCAGCACGCCACTGACGTCGATCGGGGCACTGGCCAGCTTGATGCTCGGCAGGCTCCGACGCCCCTGCCGGGCCTCCACCCACCAGACACTGCCCGGCTCGGTCTGTTCCAGCCAGGTGCGTACCGCCCCCGCCTGGGCTGTCAGCCGATCGGCCTGCGACTGGAAGTCCTGCCGCTCCGCCGGGTTCGAGAGCCGATCGGAGGCCGACCGCAGTTTGCGGCCGAGGGCCAGCAGCACCTCACCCAGCGTGTCGGGCACCAGGTCGGGGCTGGCAATCCGCCAGGGACCATCGCCGCGGCGGGAAACGGCATGGTAGACGCTTGAGAAAAAGTCCTCCGCCACCCGGCGGGCCCGAATGACATCGGGCCTGATGTCATCAAGCTGATAATGGACCAGCAGGCCACGGTTGGTCCGCTCGTTGAACAGCCGCGACAGCAGCCGATCGACCGCGACGCTCGACAGGCCAATACCAAGGTGGTCACTGGCCACCGCCTCGACCATGTGGGCTTCGTCAAAAATGACGATGTCGTAGTCGGGAAGCAGGCTTGCCCCGCTCCGCCTGAGTGCCAGATCGGAGAAGAACAGGGCATGGTTGACCACCAGCAGCTGGGCATGGTGCATTCGCCGCCGGGCAGCGTAGTAGTGGCATCTGTCATAGGTGGGGCAGGCCCGGCCCAT
>RFVE01000185.1 GCA_009922585.1 Planctomycetia bacterium | reverse complement strand
CGACCTGGTCTATCGCATTATCGAGGGCCAGCGGTACCGCGTCGGCCAGATCAACGTCCACATCCGGGGCGAGAACCCCCACACCAAGCACAGCGTGATTCTCAACCGGCTGTCATTGCGGCCAGGTGACATCCTCGACATCCGCAAGCTGCGGGCCGACGAGCGGCGAATCTCCTCCAGCGGCCTGTTCTTAAACGACGCCGCCAAGGGCGAGGGCCCGCGGATCGTCTTCAGCAAGCCCGAACCGACCGACGAACTAATTGCCCGCGATCCCAGCAAACCAGGCTTCCGCGGCCAGAGCCCCGATGAAGGTGAGGCGGTGCTCAACCTCGTGCTCGAAGGTAGCCTGGCTCCGGCCGAGACTGAGGCAACCGTGACGGTCGACAACGAGCCCAACCGCAACAACGGGAAGAAGTCATCGGTCGACACCGGCACCGCCTCAGGCGACAGCCAGCAGCGGAACATGGCTGGCCAGCCCGTCTGGCGGGGCCAGAGCCCCAGCTATCGCCAGCCGGCAGCCTACGGCTATCAGCCGCCAGCCATGGCCAATCCGGTCACCGCCAACAGTCCGCCCGCCTATGGCCAAAGCTATCCCGCCTCGGCCCAGCCGGCCGCCGCCCCTTGGGCTGGTGCCGCCGCCGCCGTCGCTGCCGGTGCCCCGGGTTATGGACAGCCACAGGCCCCGGCCGGCCCGACCCAGTTGGTTGCTCAGCAGCCGTTTGAGCCGCTCCAGCCTGGGGCGTTGCCCCCGGCCTCGGCGCCACCCGGTTTTGCCCAGCCCGGCATGGGCCAGCCCGGCATGCTGCCCCCCGGTGCACAGCCCGGCTTTCAGCCCGGCATGCCTCCGCCCAACTTCGGCCAGCCGCCGGTGCAGGTCTTTCCGGGCCAAGAGCCCTACGTCATCGTGGACATCGACGCCGAAGAGACCCAGACCGGTCGCCTAATGATCGGAGCAGGCGTCAACTCCAACGCCGGCCTCGTCGGCAACATCGTCATCGACGAGCAGAACTTCGACATCACCCGGCTGCCGACCAGCTGGGATGACATTAAAAATGGGACCGCCTTCCGTGGGGCAGGCCAGCGATTTCGGCTTGAGGCGGCCCCTGGCACGCAGTTGCAGCGTTACACCGCCACCTTCCAAGAGCCCTACCTGTTTGACACCCGCGTCGGCCTGTCAACGAGTGCCTCGTACTTCACCCGTTACTTCTATGACTGGGCTGAGGGTCGTGTCGGCGGCCGGGTGGGCCTCGGCTATCAGTTCGCCTTTGCCCCCGACCTGTCGGTTAACGCCGGCTTCCGCGGCGAGAGCGTTGACGTGTTCGACCCGCGGGTGCCGGGTGTACCCGATGTCGACAACATGCTGGGTGTGAACTCGGCTTATGGCTTCAGTGGCGGCATCATTCACGACACCCGTGACAGCCCCTTCCTGCCGACACAAGGCCATCTGGCCACCTTTGAGTTCGAGCAGGTGATCGGCACCTTCGTCTATCCGCGGGGTGTGTTTGAGGGCCGGCAGTACTGGCTCCTCAATCAGCGGCCCGACGGTTCCGGCCGGCATGTGCTGTCGTTTGGTTCGGTGCTGGGCTTCTCCGGCCCCGACACACCTGCCTACGACAACTTTTATGCCGGTGGCTACAACACGCTGCGTGGCTTCGTCTTCCGTGGAGCCAGTCCCCGACAGGCGGGCACCAATGGTCAGCTGGCAATCGTCGGCGGTCCGTTTGAGTGGCTCAACACCATTGAGTACCTCTTCCCGATCACCGCTGATGACTCGCTGCGGGGCGTGGTCTTTACTGACTTCGGTACGGTCGAGTCGAATGTCTCGATCAACAACATGCGGGTCTCGCCTCCGATCGCGCTCGACTTTGCCGTCCCGGTCTCTTATGCCGAGTTTGACAGCCAGCAGCTGTTCAGCTTCTTTGTGGGATTTGCCCGGTGATGCCTGGCCCAGCCGCTGGTGGTGGCCGGCAGCGAATTCTGGTCATCCGCAACCGCTTCATCGGCGACACGCTGCTGGCGATTCCTTTTCTGCGGAACCTGCGGCAGAACTTTCCTGAGGCCATCATCGACGTGCTGGTTGAGCCGGTCTCAGGCGATGTGCTGGCCAGCTGCCCTTATGTTGACAAGCTGATCCGCTGGAACCGGCCGCGGACCCAGCGACGGGCACTCGGTGCCTCCATCCAGGACCTTCGCGAGACCGCCCGCTGGCTGGCCGAGCGTCGCTACGACCGGGCCTATGTGCTCAAGCGGGCCGCCGCCGGCGGCCTGCTGGCCTGGCTGGCCGGCATTCCCCACCGGGTCGGCTTTGCCTGTCAGGGCCAGCAGTTCTGGCTGTCGCGATCGGCCCGACTGAAACCCTTTGACCATGAAGTCGAGCATTTTCTCGAACTGCTGCGGTGCGATGGGCTGACTGTTGATGACGGCCACAACGAAAACTGGGTGGCTCCGCAGTCGGCCGCGAAGGTCGGGCAGTTGCTGGCCAGTATTCCTCAGTCCGAGCCGCTGGTCTTTCTAGCACCGCGGGCTGGCTCGACTGCCAAGCAGTGGCCTGCGGAGCGGTTTGCCGCAGTGGTCACTGCGATCACGGCACAGAATGAGGCCCGGTTTGTACTCTGCGGTGGCCCCGGCGACCTGGCGATGCACCGAGAGATTGTGGCCGCCTGCGGGCCGGTCGGCGACCGAGTGCACGACTTCTCGGCCTCCTGCTCGCTGGCTGACACGGCGGCGGTGGTCGCCAACTGCCAGCTCTGCATTGGCGTCGACACGGGGTTGGTTCATCTAGCCGCCTCGTTCGGCCTGCCCTGCGTGGTGATCTTTGGTTCGGAAGATCCACACCAGTGGCATCCCTGGGGCACCCGGTACGAGTTACTGCGGTCGGCGCGACCGCAGCAGTCGTTCGGGCAACGGCTTACCACCGGACTCAGCCAACCGCCAGCGGGCCGGCGTTGGCCCGCCGGCCGCAGCAATCCACTTGACATCACGGTCGATGATGTCGTCACCGCCAGCCTGCGGCTGCTGACTCAGCGAGCGTGACGCCACTCCGAAAAGGAGGAGCAGAGGCGGCTGGACGAGCGACACGCGTGACACCGCAGCAAAACCAACTACGAGTCCGCTAGCTAACCCCATGCTTAGAAGCCCAAAGCGCACGCGGAGGGAACCCGCGTTCTTGATGCCCGAACCGTTTTCCCTCGGCTCGCGCCTCGGGCTTCTCGGCATCACGGACCCAATCCTCTGGCGCTGCGGCCTTTGGTGCTGTGCCTACGTGTCTTCCAGCAAAACAAGCACCTGCTTTGAAGCCCGAAGCGCGAGCTGAGGGAACCCGCGTTTTTGATCCCCGAACCGTTTTCCCTCGGCTCCGCCTCGGGCTTCTCGGCATTCGGTTACGTTGAACGCACCTGCTCCTTCGTCCGTTTCCTGCCTTCGTGGTGATCCACCTCGTGTAGCCCACCTGCAGCCGTGCCGGCCACAAACCCGCTAGCCCAGGCCCACTGAAAATTGAAGCCGCCGATACGGCCATCGACGTCGAGCAACTCGCCGGCCAGATAGAGCCCCGGGTAGCACCGACTCTCCATGGTCTTGAGGTTTACCTCGGCCAGTGGCACGCCGCCGGCGGTCGCTTCGGCGACAGTGAAGCCACGGTCGCCAGTCACCGGGAGTGGTGTAGCTGTCACCAGCTGCACAAGAGCCCGGCGGGCCGCCCGCGGCAGGTCACCGGCTGCCGGCGCCCCAGCTTGCTCGCAGAGCTGCCGGGCCAGTCGTTCGGGCAGCCGCTGCCGCAGCGCGGCCAGCGTTCCTCGGCCAGCCTGCAGTAACTGATCGACTGATTCTGGTGTTTCTTCAGGCAGCCAGTTGAGGCTCAGCCGTACGGCCGGGTCGTCATAACGAGCCACCAGCCAGTGGCGGCTGATGTCGAGGACCGCTGGTCCCGATAGCCCTCGATGGGTACAGAGGGTACTGCCGGTGGTTGCCGCCAATCGCTTTCCGCTGGTGGCGGTGAGTGTGACTGCGGTCGGCAGCGTCAGCCCCGACAGCTGCTTGATCCAATGGTCGCCAGCCAGCAGTAGTGGCACGAGCGCCGGCACCACCGGTGTGGTGATGCTGTGGCCGAGTGCCTGTGCCAGTTGATAGCCAAAGCCGTCCGAGCCACTCTTGGGCAGCGACCTGCCACCGGTGCAGAGGATTACGCGGCGGGCGGTGCAACTGCCGGCATCGGTCGTGACCCGAAACCGACAGGGCTGCTCGGCAGGCATCGCCGTCCCATCAGCGACAGCCTGCTGACTGCGCGGCAGGGCATTGATCGCCGTGACACGGGCTGGGTGGATCAGCTTTGCACCAGCTACGGTTGCCTCCTGGATGAGTGCCTCCAGCACCGTCCGGGCTGAGTCACTGACCGGAAAGAGCTTGCCGGTCTCCTCCTGCTTTAGCTCCACCCCGGCCTCGTGAAAAAACTGTACGGTCTGTTCCGCTGAAAACCGCCGCAGCACCTTACGGATGGCTGGCGGTGTGCTACCGGCAAAGTCGTGTTCGCTGACAGCGTGGTGGGTGACATTGCACCGCCCCCCACCGGCCACCAGAATTTTTGCCCCCAGCTTGCGGGCTCCATCAAAGGCCACGACGCGGCTGCCGGCGGCGGCAGCTCGTCCTGCCCAGATCGCTGCAAACAGCCCTGCCGCACCCGCCCCGACAATGGCAATGTCGGCGGTGCTGGGAACGGAGGGTCTGTTTTCTTTTGCCTGCTCGATCAATGATTGCCACCCTGCGCTGAAGTTTGGTTCACCGGCCACCCATTTTTGTATTTTCCCCGCAACTCTGGCGAACACCGGTTCTTCCTGCATCCGTTTTCATGGCTCGCAAGTCATCCCTCAGTAATACTTCACATACAACTGACTTGTGGCTCAGCAATTGATCACACGGAGCCAAAGAGGCACGGGGGAGCGTGATGATCCCCCAACAGCAAACCATGAGCGGAAGTTTTTTGGTACGCCAACGTGATTATTGGAAAAAAGACTATTCCTTGAAGCCCGAACCGCAAGCTGAGGGAACCCGCATTTTTGAACCCCGAAACACCGTCCGTCGGCTCGCGCCTTTTGATGTTGCGCTGAGTGAAACCGAACTCCAGGGAGCCCGAGGCGCGAGCCGAGGGAATGGGGTTCTTGTTGCAACAGACGCGGGTTCCCTCAGCTTGCGCTTCGGGCTTCAAAGCATGTACTTTTTGACGGACTTTTTTGCTGATCGCCGTGAACGCGCAACATCAAAACT
>RFVE01000184.1 GCA_009922585.1 Planctomycetia bacterium | reverse complement strand
CTGCAGGCACTCACTGACCTCCGGCTGCGCGGTGGACAGCAGAGCCAATTGAATCTTCCTGGCGGTGGTTGCGGCTGGAATGGTGAACACCATACGGCCGTCGGGTCGAACCTCCCAACTGCAGCCTGTGATGTCGCCGTTGGTCTGGGCCGCAACCGCTGCAGCTGCTGCCGTCACTACCGCAATATGGTCTGCTGCTGGCGCTCGTAGCTGCTTTGCCGTTGCCGCTGCAGACGGATAGACCCCAGAGGCCTCAGTCGGACGGGAGAGCTGCGCCACGCAGAGCGTGAGGGGGACCGTGCCAGGCCCAATGTGGAGGGTGTGCCCGATGATGTCACCGTAAGGGGTCGAGCGAACACTTGGAGATTCGAGAATATCTCGTCCCTCGATGGCGTAGCGGAGGATGACATCCGCTCCATGCAGCGAGTAGCCGGCATAGTGCAGCAGGTCCGCCCGCAGTGGCCCGCGAGGTGGCTTAGCATCAGCGGGCAGGTCGAATGAGCCAGCGTATGCCCACTGCCAGCCGTCGAGGCCGGGCAGGAGCGTGCCGGTGATTTCCGGCATCCCTTCACCCCGCTGCCGGTAGTGTTGGGTGTTGGAAAGATCGAGAAAGCCGTCCTTCCAGACACCGACAAGCCGCATCTGATGGAGGTCGTAGGCGGCTGTGGTATCGGCGTCGAGTCGGATCGTCAGCGCGTTGTTGACCCGCGAGCCGATCTGAGAGCCAAGGACGGGGCCAAAGTCACGGGGTCTGCCAGCAGATGGTTCACCGCCATGTGTGCCTAGCGGCAGGCCAGTCAGGTAAGCGTCGTCGATCGGTTCGTAGGCCGGATTCGAAGGCTTCATCAGCGCCTCACGAATGTAGTGGATGACCTGGTAACGCTCCTTTGGCGAGAGGTGTTGAACCGGGGCCATCAGGCCATAGCCCTTGGTGAGCGTCAGGAGCATCTGGTAGGGATCGGCCCCGTTCTTGAGCGGTTCACGGCCGAATGCTCGGGCCAGTGGCAGAGTTGGCTCGTTGCCGTCGATGCCATGGCAGTTTTTGCAGTGCCCGAAATAAATCTGCTTGCCAGCAGCACGATCACGATCATCGAGGCGGCGGAGAATGCCGGCATGATCGAGTCCGACTGTGTCATCGTTGATGACGAGGTCTGCTGGGGATGGCCTGAGTGCAGCAGCCCGCTCAGGGCCACCTCGAACTATTTCAAACAGATACCGCAGCAAATCAAAGAACTCACGCTCACTCTGGAGACTGTTGACGAGCCCTGCCGGCATCATTGAGGTTGGTAGCCGCTCGATTTCATCGATGTCTTCTCGCGGAAGGGTGGTTGGCTCAAGGAGGTTGCTCAGCTCACGGAGCACAACCTGCTGCGCGTCCTGGGATGCAATCATGCCGGTCCTGACCCGACCATCGTTCGTGACGACGGCAACTGTCTCGTAGCCTTTCCTGATCGTACGAGAAGGGTGCAGGATTGCCTCAATCAGAGAAGCGTCACTCGCTTCCCGTGCGATATCGGTCAGCTTCGGCCCGAGCGGCGAAGGGCTGCTACCGTCGGAGTGGCACTTGATGCATCCTGCCGCCGAGGTGTGGAAAATGACACTGCCCCGGGCAGGGTCTCCCCGCATGCGGGCTTGGGCGGCAATGATTGCTGGAGGACGGGCAAGGAGCCTTTCGGCAAGCTCAGCAGCCACTCCAGCAGGGGCTATGGGGCACACCAAAAGGAGGATGGTGAGAAAGATGCGACAGCGGCTGGAAAAAGATCTGCTGTTCATAACCCCACTCAGCATACCCAGGCATCAACTGGAGAGCAGTTCCGGCACGATGCCGGTACTGTGACTGAATGAGTCAGCTGAAATGCCGGCCTGCTGCAGGAGGGTCAGCCAGTAATTGGCCAGCGGCGTATCCTGGTCGGGCAGCACGATGTGGCTGCCGTGCCGAATGTTGGGAGCCCCACCCCCCGAGAGCAACGCCGGCAGATTCTTTAGTTCGTGGCCTGACCGCAGGTTGGTGCCGTAGCTGATGATGCAGCGGTCGAACAGCGGGCGGCCGTCGAAATCCTTGGCTTCCTTGAGCCGATCGAGGAAGTTGGCGAACAGCTCCATGCACTTTTTGTCCCGCTGTTGAGAGGCTTCGATCCGCGGTTGGGAAAAACCATAGTGACTCAACGAATGAGCCTTCAGGCTGACCCCCATGCTTTCCAGCAGCGAGCAGACCGGCAGCCGATAGCTGACCACACGCGTGGCATCAGTCTGCAGGGCGATGATGATCATGTTCTCCATCAGCGTGATCGCCTCTTCACCAGTCAGGCCTTCGGCCGGGGCGTCAAAGGGAGCACCTGGCTTTGGCGTGTCAGCCCAACGGGCCTGCCGCTCAAGGCCCAGCTCGACCTGCCGCAGGCCGGTGAAGTATTCGTCAAGCTTTTCCCGGTCGTCTCTGCCCAACCGCCGGTTGAGACTACTCCCGTCAAGCTGAACAAGGTCCAAAATGCTCTGCTTATTCTTAAGCAGTTGGTGGATCTTCTCCGGGTCATCGCCCGGCGTGGCGAAGAGTGTCCGGTAGAGATCGAGCGGTCGCTCAATACCTGGGATCGGGTTGCCGCTGTCATCCCACGAGAGTGACAGGCCGGGGCCATGCCCTGAGTTTTGACCTCCGTCGGGCTCTTTGGCGGACAGCACCAGTGACGGAAACCGAGTGTCGGCACCCAGCTGCCGGGCCGCCAACTGGTCGCAGGAGATCGAATTGTGAAATCGCTTGCCAGGCGTGCCGGCAACGTTCGCCCCGGTGAGGTACGAACAGCTCCCACCGTGCGGGTCGGTTGCACCGAGGTTGGTGAGGTTGGTCACCATTGTGATGTCCTGCTGGTGTCGTGCCAGCGGGGCAAGTCCTTCGGTCAGACCGATCTCGGCAAAGGTTCCGGCTTTGGTCGGATAGAAGCTGTCCTTGGTGAAGCCAAAGCCCCCTCCGAGAAAGATCATCCGCGTGGGTGCAGCCCCCGGCATGGTCGCTGACGCCAACGACTCAAGCCCGGGAAGCGCCAGCAGGGCACTGCCAGCACGGAGGAAGCTACGCCGGGTCATAGGGTGAATGCGCAGGCAAGTCATGGTCGGTTCTCGGGTTGGGCGGGTGGACGGATTACCTGGTTTGGAAGAGCTCACTGGCGACGATTGCATGGACCATCGAGCGAACCGGGAACTGTTGTGGCTCCAGTTCGCCGAGCATCTCCTCGACGGCGACTGCATCAGAAAATTCAACGGTCCGCCCCAAACCGTAGCTGAGAAGCGACTCGAGCAGTTCTCGGGCCAGCCGGTGCTGCTGGGAGCCAAGGAGGACCTTGAGTTCCTGCACATTGGCGTAGCGGGCGCCGCTGGGCAGGGCGGCGGCGGTCTCGATAGGCAGGTCCTTCTTGCCGACCCGTTCGGTCTCCCGCCAACGGCCAATGGCATCGAAGTGCTCCAGACCAAAGCCGATCGCATCGATCTTGCGGTGGCAGGAGCCACACACTGGCTGCTGCTGGTGCAACTTGACGAGGTCGCGGGTGCCGGTCGGCTTGTTTGAGGCGGCCGATAGTTCTGGCACATTCGGGGGCGGTGCCGCTGGCTTATCGTGCAGCATTTTTTCCAGGATGAGAGCGCCACGGATCACCGGGGAAGTGCGTTCACCATTGGAGCCAGTGGTCAGGAAGGCCGCCTGGGTAATCATGCCACCCCGGGGGGAGCCAGCCGGAAGCTTGACTTGCTCAAACGCATCGGTGTGGCAGTCGGGAGGCGTCAGTCCATAGTGGATTGCGAGTGCTGGATTGACCATCACGAAGTCTGAGTCAATGAGATTTGCTGCGGGGAGATTTTCCTTGAGCATCACCCCAAAAAACTCACAGACTTCCCGCTTGGCTGCCAGTCGCAGGCCGTCGTTGAAGCGGATGTATTCCTTTTGATCGACTGTGATGGCATCGAACCGGTCAAACTCAGCCCACTGGCTGATGAAGCCGTCGCGGAAGGACTGCGAGCGGGGGTCATCCAGCAGCCGGTCGACCTGGGCTGCGAGGACGGCGGGCTGGGTCAGGTCGACAGCGTAGAGTTCGTCATCTGGCGGTCTGCTCCAGAGGAAGTAGGAGAGCCGAATGGCGAGCTCACGGCTGTCAAGCTGCCGCCGACGTGCGCCTTCGGCCGCCGGCTGCTCCTCCAGAAACAGAAAGCCGGGTGAGGCAAGGACGATCGCAAAGACATCTGCCAGCGCCGCCTGGTGCTTCATGCCAGCCTTTCGGTTTTCCTCAAACCGCTGGGTGAGACCGGCGATAAACGCAGGGTCGGGCTGCCGCCGTCGGAAGGCTTCAAAGGTGAACCGCTCGATCAGTTCACCGGCTTGGGCATCATCATGCAGCAGGGCGACATGACCACCCTGAATCGGCCCGGCCGGGGAGAGAATCGTCTCCAGGACCGGCCGCCACTTGGGGTAGAAGGGGCCCTCGATTTCCAGCCAGTCGATCCAGATCGACACCCAGGGGTCCATCTCCTGCTTGGGCCCTTGGAGATGGCGGAGATAGTTGGGAATGTCAGGCCGACTCTCCTCAACTTTCGCATTGAGTGCAAACCGTCCCAGCGATTGCCGGGTCCGTAGTTCAACTGTTTCTGGCTGATTCACCGTCCCCTGAATCTGGACGGTTCCCTTGGGGCCGTGGTGGTCCCGCACCAACGCAATGGTCCGAATTGGATCGGGATTCCCGCTCACGCCACCGTGGATACGGACGATGTAGTCGCCACGAATATCGGTATGCAGGTTGGTGGAGACCCACTTCGTTTCATTCAGAACACCGACGCCGACATAGACGCCGTCATCGACCCGGGGATACTCCAGATACTTCCGGGGGTGCCCAGCCCTGGTGGTGAACTGACTGAAGATGATCTCGGCCTCCCCCTCATCCTTGAAGCCCATCTCCTGCCAGGTCTTGCCCGCCTGTTTCATCGCCATCTTCTGGTCGAGATCAGCAAGCCTCTCCCGCAGCTTGTTGGTGACGCGGTCCTCCGGCTCCGCACGGCCGTGAACCTTGGTCGGCTGCCGGGGCCTAACGGTCCAGGTGAAGGCCTCATCGGCGACCTTGCGGCCGAGGGCCAGATACTTTTCGAAGTGAACCGAGGAGAAAAATTGCTCGGCTCCGACCGTGTCAAAGCTGCTGATGCTGCCATCCTCCGGGATCTCGTCGAGTGGCACATCAAAGCCAAACAGGTGTCGGATGGTGGCTGAGTATTCCCGCCGGCTCAGCCGCCTGAGGGTGAACCTGCCGCCATG
>RFVE01000183.1 GCA_009922585.1 Planctomycetia bacterium | reverse complement strand
CGAGGCGTTTCTGCAGAAGCGAGAAGATTTTACCGAGGTTGGAGAAAGCTACCTCGATGGGCTCCCTCGGGGAACTCGCGATGGTACTGAACTGGAACACGTTGATCGTGATTTCGGTCCGGCAGTCGCCTCACAACTTAGTCGGAAGTTTGAAAGCGTACTCACGATTAACCTTGGTGGGCTGACGGTTTCGTATGACCTGCATTCACTCGATCAGGCCGGCATTTGGCGGGGAGGTTTTCTTGATCTCAGCGAGACCCAACACCAACGGCCTCGGGGAGAGGGGACCGCTGAGCCTGACGGTGAGCCAGTGGTGGGACTTGAAGGCTGGGCCTGGGGGCATGACGGTAGCCTCGACTATTCCCGTCACGAGTTGCTGCCACGGGGGCCGCTACCGGGACACTGGCTGACGTATCACGGCCACCATCTTCACGGGAACAGCGTGCTGCTCGAATACGCCATTGATGGCCGGGAGGTGTTGGAGGCACCCGCCGCCGTTGCTGCACTGCCGGGCCGCGGTCTGCGGCAACGGTTGAGCGTCGGGCCAGGCGGGCAATTGCTGCTTGCTGTAGCTGGCCCGGGGGCAGGGGAGAACATTCGGCTTGCCGACGGAGGGCTGGCCCGGCTCGCGGCTGGCCACTACGTTGCTGTGCAGTGTAGGGGAGGTCCGGTGGGGACCCGACTCACCGCCGATGAGCAGGGGCGTCTGACACTCACTATTCCGGCTGCAACTGAACCCACGGAGATCGAGGTGGTTCGCTGGGTTGGCCGGGCTCATGCTGCATCGGACATCGATCAGGTTGCTGCAGATCTGCGGCGACAGACAAATGGACGGAAAGCCCCCTCCCTGACGAGCCTGACAGCCGGTGGCCCGGATCGATGGCCCGAGACAGTCACAACGGTCGGAACCCTTGGGCTTGAGCGGGGTGGCTATCGGCTCGATACCCTCACGCTTCCGGATGAGACGCCGTGGAATACCTGGTTTCGAACTGCTGCAATCGATTTTTTCAGTGATGGTCGGATGGTGGTCACGACGTATGGCGGTGATGTCTGGGTCGTTTCCGGAATTGATGAACAACTGCTGAACCTTCGTTGGAAGCGGTTTGCAGCCGGGCTCTACGAGCCTCTGGGGGTAAAGGTTGTTGACGGCCTAGTCGTGGTGACCTGCAAGGACAGGCTTGTCCGCTTGCACGATCAGGACAGCAACGGCGAGGCCGACTTTTACGAGAATCTCTCCGCCGATAAGGACGTCTCTGTCAACTTTCATGCCTTCAACTTCGATCTCCAACATGGGCCGGATGGCACGCTGTACTACGCCAAGAGTGGTCATGGTTCCGACGCCGATCTCCCCGGGGCAATCATTGCCGTTGCTCCCGATGGAAGCCGGCAGGTCTATGCCACCGGTTTTCGTACGCCCAACGGCCTTGGCATGCTTCCTGATGGACGACTCACTGCCAGCGACAATCAGGGGCAGTGGACACCAGCTTCGAAGATCAGCCTGATCCGGCCCGGGGGATACTACGGTTGGGTGGCTGACTATTCCGTGCCAGGTATGTGGGCGCCGGGTGGAGGGATGATTGACCTCGACAAGGTTATGCCCCGGGAGGTGTACGAACGCCCCTTCCTCTGGCTCCCGCAGGAACTCGACAACTCCTCTGGAGGTCAGGTCTTTGCCGATGATCACCGGTTTGGTCCGCTGGCCGGTCGGCTGCTTCACACCAGCTTCGGCAAAGGCTGGATGTTTGCTGTCATGCGGCAGGAGATTGCAGGTGTCAGTCAAGCGGCGGCCGTGCGACTGCCCTTTTTCTTTCGTACAGGCATCATGCGGCCGCGGGTGAATCCGGCTGATGGACAGGTCTATGCAGCAGGGCTTCAGGGCTGGAACGGCGGCGGTCGTGCAACTGCCGGGTGGAACCAAATGGTCTGCGGCTTGACTTCAATTTCCCACTCGACCCGGAATCGGCCTGTAATCCGCAGTCCTATGACCTGGTGCAGTGGAATTACCGCCGGACGGGAGGGTACGGTTCGAAACAGTATGTCCCAAGTACTGGCGTTCCCGGCACCGAACCGCTTGCCGTATTGGCAGCGGACCTCACGGCTAACCATCGTAGCGTGTTGCTCAAGGTGAAATCGCTACAGCCCGTCGATCAATTGCGTCTGCAACTCAGTGTTACTGATGCTGACCGCAATGCGTTTGTGGAGGAGATACATTGGACGATCAACACGATTCCCGAAGAGACGGTCGAGTGAAAACCCTGCATCACGATTGGCTCCAGTTTCCCCGGCGGGCTTGGTTGGCAACTGTTGCTGCCACGACCGCTGGCCTGACAGCACGGGCAGCACAGCCACGGCGGCTGGTCGTGCGGTCGAGTTGGCAGACGGTCAACATCGGTGACATTGCCCATACCCCCGGTATCCTCCGGCTGCTTGAGACTCATCTGCCCGACGTTGAGGTCTGGCTCTGGCCGAGCAACGTTGGCAACGGAGTAAGGGAACTGCTCGCCAGGCGATTTCCCAGAATCCGGATTCTTGACCCTCGAAAGGACGTCGCTGAAATCTTCGCCGAGTGCGACTTTCTGCTCCATGGGTCGGGGCCGTCGCTGGTAGCCCGGCGAGACCTGCGGCGGTGGCGGGAGGAAACCGGCAAACCCTATGGCGTGTACGGGATCACGCTCGATCCCTTTTTTGTGCCGGACTCCAAGCGGCCAGCAGGTTCTCGGAACGAGGCAATCGATGATTCACTCGATCTGCTCAGTACGGCCGAATTTGTCTTTTTTCGAGATTCACGCTCGCTCGCCTTTGCTCGTGAACAGGGCTGCTTCTGTCCTATCATGCAGTTCGGGCCCGATGCGGCCTTTGCCACTGATCTGCGGGATGACGCCGCGGCTGAACGCTTTTTGAAACAGCATGACCTTGAGCCCGGTCAGTTCCTCTGTTGTATTCCCCGCTACCGTACCGGTTCACGCCCTACTGGCGGCTGCCTGAGAAGGGACGAGATGTTGACCCGGTTCGCAAGGCTCGTAACGATGCGCTGAAGGAACACGACCACGCGCCGCACCGTCAGGCGATCGAACGGGTAGTTCAGGAAACGGGCATGCGGGTGCTGGTCTGCCCTGAAGACCGGACTCAGATGGCCATTGGCAAAGAAATGCTCGTTGATCCTTTGCCTGCCCACGTTCGTCGCCAGGTGGTCTGGCGGCCCGACTACTGGCTGACGGGTGAGGCGATCAGTACCTATGTCCGTAGTGCCGGTCTGTTTGGCAATGAGATGCACAGCCCGATTATGGCGGTGGGCAATGGGGTGCCGGCGATCGTCTGCCGCTGGCGGGAGCAGACGACGAAGGGATTCATGTGGCGTTGTCCTAAAGCTTGCCCAAGATCAGCCGGCAGCCCGTCGGCAGGCCGCTGCCGCTCGAAAATATGTTGAGCAGCGACAACAGCAGGCCATGGGCATTCTCAGGAAGTGCCTCATCAGCTAGTTCGTCTTGTGCTGTCCGTGATCGACGCTCGTAGTCGGGGGAAAAGCTTTCCCTAGCTTTTCCTTTACGAGCAATCCAAAATGAAGAGGGTTTTCAGGGTTACCGTTCGCCGCATCCAAATGGCGGCAGACTTTTCATGATCCGATAATCTGGTCGTGAAGGAGAGCAGTATGCCTATTGAGTTCCCACGCAGGACGTTCACATTAGCAGGGCCGGCGTTGTTTGTTGGCCTGTCTGCAGGGGGGCCAACTTCTGTTCGAGCGGCGGAAGGTGAGTCTGGTAATCAGCTGCTTGTCTCCCTGGGACTCAATGCATTAGCGCGGGCTCCTGGGCAGAACTATTTTGCCGACGGCCACCGTGGCGCGGCAATGATTTCCGCACACTTGATGTGCGTCGACAATCATTTTGAGCCGGCAGCGGTCAATCGCATCAATGAACTTTTTGACCGCAACTGGGCCCGATCACCGCTCTGTCAGCCATTCCCGCAAGACGAACCGATTGATAATGCCGCTGAGCGCATTGGGAAGGCCCTGGCGGACGGTGGCGGTGTGTTGCGGCAGGTAGGGCACAATGCGATCTTTGCAATGCATGCGATTAAGGGCTTTACGCTCTTGCCTGAAGCCGCTACCGAGGAGCGTGTCGCTGGTGTTTGTCGACTGATTCAATCGTTCAAGCCATGGCGAGACGAACCTCCTGACGATGCCGTCCAGCCACCACCCTTTGAAGAAGAAGTCGCAGCATCACGATTTGTGTTGGCAGAGGCAATTGCCGCGATCGATCGTTTCAAGGGGTTTGGGCAAGGGTTCGCTGGGCATCTGCTCACCTTTGGGCAGTCACTCATTGAGTTGGCTGCATTGGGGCACGTTGAATGGGCGGAAAGCTGTCGACAGGCATTTCGCAAGTACGTCACGATCACCCGTCTCGGCCCCGAAGCGACCGACCGGAAGATCAAGCCTCACAGGCTCACCGAACTGCGGCCAAATACCCTGGAATATTGGCAACAAAGAGGTGACAAGACCTTGGGGCTCGGCCATGTTTTCAAATACCCCTACGCGGCCTACGACCTGCTGGCCCGTGCCAATGATCCAGCCTTGAAACAGGCTTTCGATGCACGAGCCTGGCGGCTGTTTTGAGGCTGAGCGGTTCGCGGAAAAAGCCTGCCGGCGTCTTTTCGTGAGTGGATAAAACAGACTCAGCCACTCGTTGACTTGGTGAGTTCCCAAACCTTTCCAGTAAGAAATCTTTGGATACCCATGAATTACACAATCAATTGTGAAGCATTCCCTTCAGTTCTGCACCGAAGTTTGTTCCTTGCTTTCGTGATCGGCCTGCTGCTGTCACGGGATGGATTTACCGCTGACCCGGCGATCATTGCCGGCCAGCCAAACATCCTGATGATTCTCACCGACGATCAGGGTTGGGGCGACTTGGCTGCCTATGGATCTGATGATCTCCGCACACCGGCAATGGATGCGCTCGTTGCTGCTGGCATGCGATTTGACAATTTTTATGCGAATTGTCCGGTCTGCTCACCAACGCGGGCGGCACTCCTCACGGGCATGGTGCCCGACAAGGTTGGCGTTCCAGGCGTGATCCGGACAATGCCGGAAAACAGCTGGGGATTTCTCGATCCTGCGGCGGTGCTTTTGCCAAACCCCCTGAAGAAGGTTGGCTACCACACAGCCATTATTGGGAAGTGGCACCTGGGGCTGGAGGCCCCATCGCGGCCGAACGACCATGGCTTTGATCACTTCCATGGTTTTCTCGGTGACATGATGGACGATTACTGGACCCACACCCGGCATGGCCAGCACTACATGCGGCTCAACGATCAGGACGTCCGGCCCGACGGGCATGCC
>RFVE01000182.1 GCA_009922585.1 Planctomycetia bacterium | reverse complement strand
ACCCCCCGCGGGTTCACTGGAAAGATAGATGCAGCCGATCGCTCTGCCATCGGTACGGATCGGCGCGATGATCGTGATTGCTGGCGGCTGTCCAGCAACTGTTTCAGGGCCAGCGAGGATCGCTTCATCGGTCGCAAGTACCGTCTCGATCAGGTCAGCCGGAACGTCGGCCACTTTCAGATTGGATGGCACTGCCGCAACACCGTGTAGATCGGTGAAAAGGATGCGACGTTTGCTGGGGGTGCCAGGCTTCGGGAGCAGCACCATGCCGCGGCCTGCGGCCGACCCGAGCATGGCCGACTCAAGGGCTCGATTGGCAGCGGCGTCGATCTCCTCTGCGCGTCCGAGGGCAAAGGCCAGCCGGCAGAGTTCGGCTGCGGCCTGACCAACCTTGTGACCCGTATGAGCCGACTCTCGAATATCATCCAAAAGCCGACTGCGGTTGCGACGGTACCGAATCGTGGAATGCCACTGCTCAATGCCAGATGGCATCTCGCCGGTGATGCCCCCCTCGCCGCTGTCGGTGTCGCGCTCGGTGCCGGTGGCGTCGACAGGAGGGCTTCCAACAAAAAACTGAATTTCAACCGCACCGATACAGATGACGTCGCCGTCGATGAGGTCCCGGATCAACCAGTTTCCGTCAGCGGCCTGATGCAGTTCAGCATGGTTGCGGCTGGCCCGCTCATCATGCAGTACCAGCCGATTGCCCGGAGCCCGGCCTAGTGTCACGACCTCTCCTGGCTCGAGCCGCATGAGGGCCGGATCCCCGGTCAGTTCTCGGACGAGGATCGAGGCGTCTCCGCTGCCGGAGTTGGAATCCTGATTTCCCATCGCACCATCATGCCGAATTGGGCCGTTGGTCGCGACCCGGGCCGCTAACACCGGCCAATCCGGTAAAAGTGAAGGTTTTTGCCCGGACAACCGGGTTTGCTCCGGGAACCGGCCTCCGACTAGCATCTCAGGGTGTACAGCCTCAGAGCAGAACGGATGTCTGGTACACCCATGATCTGTCGGATGCTCCTGCAATTGTCTGAAATGCCTGCAAGGGCCCTCTTTGCCGGACGATTGGCGGCTGTTCTTTTCAGTCTGGCAATAATCACGACAGCCGTTCCGGCGTTTGGCCAGGCTGGGGGAGCCGGCCTCGGCGCACAGGCAGTGGGTGGAATTTCAATCGATGCTGACGGCATTATTCAGAACCTTGACCCCCGCGCAATCGAGCAGTTGGCCACTCAACGACGAGAACTGCTCGCAGGCAAGCCCCTCGGGGCCGCTGGCCACCGCGAGTTGCAGAAGGTGTCACTGCGGCGAATCATCGCGGCCGTTGAAGCAGCCGTGGCCAAGGGTAGTCAGGTGCCAACGGATGTCCTGACGCTGGGCGGCCTGGAAAGGGTGGAGTATGTCTTCGTTGATCGCGATGCCCGCGATCTGGTGCTGGCTGGTCCCGGTGACGCTGCTGTGATCGATGCCACTGGTAACCTCGTGGCTGCCGGTAGTGGGCGGCCATTGCTGCTGCTGGAAGACCTGATCGTGGCCCTACGAGCCATCGACGCCGCCCGGATGGGCGGGATGCGGTGTTCGATCGACCCGAGTCCGGAAGGCATCGCGCAGCTTCAAGCATTTCTTGGGAATGTCCGTTCGCTTGCCGATTCTCAGGCTATCTTTCGGCAGATGGAAGAGGCGCTGGGACCCCAGCAGATTACGGTGGGCGGCGTCCCTGCCGACAGCCATTTTGCCCAGGTGCTGGTGGCAGCCGATTATCGGATGAAGCGAATCGGCATGGGTCTGGAACCGTCGGGGCTGCAGGGACTGCCGAGCTATCTCGCAATGGTGCCAGCTGGTGGCGGGTCGATGCTGCCCCGCTTTTGGCTGGAGGCCCGCTATGACCCGATCGCCCGGGACCCTGACGAACTGGCCTGGAAACTATCCGGACGCAAGCTGGTCTGCCTGACCGAGAGTGACCTGCTGGCCCGAGAAGGACTTCAACGCGGCCGGGGCCGTACCGATGCCGTGGCCAAACGATGGTGTGAGCTGATGACGAAACACTACAACGATCTCGCAGCCCGTCAGCCGGTCTTTGCCGAACTAGCCAACTGCGTCGATCTCGCAGTGGTGGCGGCACTGATCGACAGCCGGCAGCTCGCTGATCAGGCCGGACTCGACCTCAGCCCGCTGCTCGATGAGGCGAACCTTGCCCTGCCGGTTTATGGCGTGCCGCGGCAGGTGCCGACTGTTGCCAGTGGCATCAAAAAAGGGAGCCGCTGGGTGCTCAGTGCCTCCGGCGGTGTTCAATTCCAGCCCTGGGCCTTTGTAGAGACCACGGTCGAGGCGGCCGATGTCGGCAAGCAGCGAACGTTTGCCCTCGCCAGCCGCCCGGAAACCGGCTTCTGTTGGGAATAACGGTTTAGCTGCGATCAGATCGGCATGTCCCGGCAGCTCGGGAACTGAAAGCCGTGAGTGGGAGCGACCGGACTGGCAAGACGTTTGATGCTGCCAGATTCCCGCTTTAGTGAAGCCCGCTGCGTTCCAGGGCGGGCGCTGCCCAGCGGATGCTGCTGAGGTTGTTGCTGGCGGTGGCAAAGTAACCGTCGAGCCAGCCGGTGGCGACGAGTGACGGGATGGCCGAGGTTTGTGGCACCACTGACTTTGCCAACAGCAGTTCGGCATTCGTGCTTGCGGCCACTGCTGCCGCGATTGAATCACTCGTCACCGTCCAGTTGCAGGGCAGGGCCGCAATCGCGGCTAGGCAGGTGGAGGAGCGACTGCTGTCCAGCACGCCCGAGGTGGCCGCGTTGAGGTCGGTAACGCGTGGTAGCCCGAGCTGCCCGGCCACGACCTCTGCAGTCAGGCTCATCGCGGCTATTGCCAACCGATGCATCTGATCAGCTGGCTGGGGCTCAACCTGATCGATCTGTCGTAGGCCGTCTACGATCGGTCCGCCACCGACAATCAGGTGGACCAGTCGCTGGCCGGCGGACTCAGCTGCGATGAGATCTCCAAGCAACATTGGCCAGCCCGACCGATTCAGCAGGCTGCCGCCGATCTTGATCACCAACGGTCGGGATGACACGGTACGATCCGACCCCCGCAGCCGCCCTCCCAGCCAGCCGTTTGCGATCGGTTCAGGCTGCCATGAATCAGTCATAGTTCGCCTCGGGCAATCCGGGCAACCGCGTGGGCCGGGCCGACTCTGGCAATATCGTCTCCGAGTGACTGTGCCAGGGAGCAGACGGTCATTGGCCCGTCAAGTCGAGCGATGGCCTGCTTTGCAAGCGAACCACCATGACCGCAGGTGACGATGGCTGTTGCTTGCTCGGAACCTTCAAGCTGCCGCTTAAGTGCTACTGTCAGACGGCGGCACTGTAGCTCTGTGATCCATGCGGCCGCCTGTCGGGCATCTGTGTCGGAGAAGTCAGCCGGTTCCAGCAGCATGGTTCGAGCCAGTCGGATTCGCGCTGCAGCCCGGGTAGCGGGCCCGCCGTCGGCAGTGTTCTGGTCCTGCGGCCGTTCCGGCAGGCCGCCAACGGTGAGCCAGGCATCCCGAACCGTGGCAAAACACTCGCTGGCCACCGGCCTGCGGCTGCTGCGATAAGGTAGCGTTCGCACCAGCGCCGGCACGGGCGTGCGTTCAACGCCCATGTAGAGCAACTCGCCACAGGCCATCCGTTCCCAGTCGGTGTTGCCCTGGCTTGCGGGGTGGCCAGCAGCTAGAGGCACCAGGTCGGTTGTCGTTGAGCCGATATCAAGCAGGAGGCCTCGGCCAGTTGGAATCAGGCTACCGGCTAAGCGGGCGAGCGCATGCCAGTTGGCCGCCGCGACAGCCAGCGGCCGGGTAACAGCCTCAGCCGGCTCGATCAGGGTGCCATCGAGGCTGTAGATGAAGACTGGCCGGCCAGCCGCCGCCTCAATGCAACCAGTCACTATCTCACGAACGCCGTCGGCTCGATCGGCGAAGCAGTCGGCAATCTCACCCGTCATTGTCACTGCTAGCCGATCGGGTGAGCACCTTGCGAGGATCGTGGCGATCGCCTGCGGCAGTTCTCGCCGGGCCTGCCAGAGCGGGAAGGGCTCGCTATGGCACCAGCCGCAGCCATCGGCGGCCTTGAGATTGGCTCCACCAATATCGAGTGCTAGCCAGTTGGCTCGATCACATGACGGTAGATAGTCACCAGTGGTTCTCACGGCAGCAGCAGCTCGCAGGCAGTCTCGTTCCAAGGGCCAAGCGGCACCGGCCGGCCGGCTGCCTGTTCGAGGAGCGGCCGAACAAGTCCACCAGCCTGTCCCCGTCTCAGCCCAGCGAAAGAGGTGGTCAGCCGCGGATTGATCTCGATCACCCGGTCATCACGGCCATCAGTCCGCAGGCCCATAATCATATCGACCCCCACCCAGCCGCGTGGGCGGCTGCCAGTGCCTAGGGCGAGAGCTTCGATTGCGCGGACCGCGAGCCGCTCGGCACGTGGCCGCAGGTCTGCAGCGAGAGGTCGCAGGCCGCGAAACGTTGGCAGCCCTTCGCCATCAAAGAGCTGCTCAAGCGGCAATAAGGCAGTAATGCCGCCTACGCCACAGAGGCAGGCGAGGCTCGCCGGGGTGCCTGCCACAAGGGCTTCCAGTCGGGCCGGACCGGTTGGCGGCTGGAAGTCAGCAGCAGTTTGGATCAGTTGCAAACCATCGCAGCCGGCACTTCGGCGGGCTTTGATCACCGCCGGCAGCCGGAAGCCCACCGGAAGCTGGTCGCCGGCCTCGAGGGTCCGGCCCGCCGGCACCGGTACTCCCGCCGCCGCCAACTGCCCGCAGGTCGCCTGCTTGTCGGCAGCGGTCACCACGAAGCTCATTGGCCCACCGATGACCCGGTCGCCGATCCCAGCTGCTTGCAGCAGGGAGAGGCGGCTGCCAAGCACGCCAGCTGTCTCTGGGGCGACAAGGATCACCGCGTCGGCATTCCTGGCGGCGTCCAGAAGAGCGACCAGTTCCTCTCCGCCTGCCACCTTACGGCGACGGACGCCGACAGGCAGGCAGAGTTCGGACGCTGCCGGCAACAGGCTGTCGGTGAGGAGTGTCACCTCGCATTGAGCCAGTTGAAACGCATCATCGGCAAGGGCCTCAAGCATCAGCCGGCCTTCGGTGATCAGGCTCGCTGGCGAGGCATCACCGGCCACGGCTGCTGCGTCGGGGCCGTGCAGGCCGCCCGAGCAGCACCATTCATAAAGCAGCAGACGCATCTGCGAGGCAACTCAGAAAATGCCAAGCTGATCGCGGGCAGCGTCGGTCATGCGGTCGGGTGTCCAGGGAGGCTCCATCACGATCCGAACCTCGACGTCACCCACATCACGGTGGCTGCCAACCGCCCGCTTGGTGTCGGCAATGAG
>RFVE01000181.1 GCA_009922585.1 Planctomycetia bacterium | reverse complement strand
AAGCCGGGAGCGGAAGCGACAGGACGCGCTGCACCACAGACGCCACGCCTACCACCTGCCCGCCAGCTTCCGCTGACGGCTTCCAACTTCATTGCCGAAGGCCGAGGATGCGTTCAGTTGTTCTCCGGCCCGGTCACCGTGCAGTAATAGGCACCCACTTCATGGTCATTTGAAGTGCGAAAAAACGGCGCGAGTTGGTGGGAGCCGGCCTCCAGCTCCACGGTGAAACGAACCTCACACGCATCTGGCTCAACCGAAACAGTCTGAAGATCTCGGCCGTCAATGCGTAGGCAGGCCGATACCGCCGGCAGGGCAAATCCAGGCGTCTCGCGGAAGGCTTGGCTTGCCCCCGGCACCGGCTGCCCTGGCGGCACGGCAGCCCCAATCGCGCGATTCGCCTCCACCGGCCAGCGACGAACCGCAATGGCGTATTCACCGGCCGTAACAACTTTGACCGCCCAGTGCGCTTCATGACGAGCAGCTGACTTCGGGGCAGAATCTTTCCCCCTGCCGGTCTGCCGCGGATACCCACCAGCTGCCCGAACCATCTGCTGGTTCCAGGGCGCATACCGCTCGCTAATCCAGTCATGGCAAGTCAGGCTCACCTCACCCGCAGCAGGATGGCCAAGATAGATCTCTGTGGTCCGCGCGAACGTCGGCTGGAGCTCCCTCCACCAGCCATCGTAAAAAGCCGTCATAGTGGCTACCTGGGCCGGATGATCGGCCGCCACGTTCTGCTGCTGGCCAGGGTCGGCATTGATGTCATAGAGCTCTTTCCCATTAACCAACCGCCACCGCTGCGACATCACCGCTGTCTGCTTCCACTTGATCGGATCCCGCACCCGCTGCGAGTCGGTGACCAGCATCCGGTCGGGCCAGTGGCTGACATCTGCAGCCGGATCGAGGAGCTGTCGGATAGAGACGCCGTCCCACTTCAGGTCATTTCGCAGTTTGCCACCGGCAAGTTCGACCAGTGTCGGCACAACGTCGACAGCGTGGCAGAGCCGGTCACAGGCATGCTGCCGGTTCCAGCCAGCCGCCGGCCAGTGCGCAATGAAGGGCACCCGGTGGCCGCCGTCGTATTCGCTGCCCTTCTTCCCCCGCATGCCGGCATTGAAGACCTTCTGTCCCGTCGCAGTGCCATTGTCGGTGGTGAAGATGAACAACGTGTTCTCGGCAATGCCAAGCTCAGCCAGCAGCTTCCGGGTCGCACCGACATTGTCGTCGATGTTGGTGATCATGCCGTAGAAGGCGGCGATCGCCGCCGGCTGATCGGCGTAGCGATCAAGGTATTTCTGCGGGCAGTGCAGCGGGCCGTGCGGGGCGTTGGTGCTCACATAAGCAAAGAAAGGGCGGCCGGCGTCAGCCTGCTGCCGGATGAAGCGATGAGCCTGTCTGAAAAAGACATCGGTACAGAAGCCCTCCGCCGGCACGACCTTGCCATTGTGGAAATAGCTGCCATCAAAGTAGGCGTTGTCCCAGAGGTCGGGTGTCTGGCCGACGCCACCCCCACCATGCCGATAGACCTCATCGAAGCCGCGGTCCTCCGGCCGATAGGGATAGTTATCGCCGAGATGCCACTTGCCGAACATGCCTGTGATGTAACCGTTGTCCTTGAGCAACTGGCCCAGGGTCACCTCGTTCTCTCGCAGCATCGAGCGACCGTTGATCGTGTGCCAGACGCCCGTCCGGTCAGTCCAATGACCGGTCATCAGTGCTGCCCGGGTCGGTGAACAGGTTGGGGCGACGTGGTAGTCAGTCAGGCTGGTCGACTCGGCAGCCAGGGCGTCAATATGCGGGGTCTGAATGATGGGATTGCCGGTGTGACCGAGGTCGCCATAACCCTGATCGTCAGCAATCACCACGACAATGTTGGGCCGCTCGGCGGCGGCCACCTGGCCGCTCGTCAGCAGCACCGCAAGCAAGAGGGGCAAGCCAAGCAGACGGTTCATCATTTTCCTCCAGCGCGTAAGACCCATTCACTGTGTTCTCGAGCGTAACCCATCTCCAAACGCCGTCATAGCGGGCATTCACAGGAGCGGGACAGCCCGACCGCCGCTGTTGTCGCCCTTGAGTTCAGGAAGGCGGCTTGCCAGTTGTGGACTACTCTGGTTAGAAGGTGATTTCCTGGCACACTGTGTCAGGGGACATCTCACCCACGATCAACCGCCGATCCCGCCTCCGGTTCCCACCAGCATATGAGCCTCCTCGTCTTCGGACACCGCAACCCCGATACCGACGCCATCTGTTCGGCGATCGCCTACGCCGATTACCTCAAACGGACCAGCGAACCCGCTGCCATCGCTGCCTGCTGCGGCGCCCCCAACAAACGGACTGAGTTTGTGCTGCGGCAGGCGGGACTGCCAGCACCGAAGATCATCATGGACGTTCGGCCTGAGGCCGAGGATGTCTGCCGTCGCGAAACTGTCACTGCCTGCTGCGGCGACGCCTTCTTCGAGGCCTATCGTCGGATGCGGGAGTGGGATCTACGGGCCATTCCGGTGGTCGATGAAAGCCGTCGGGTGGTCGGTGTGCTGTCAGTGCTCGACCTGATGGAGCTGCTGTTCCGGGACGAGGGTGATCCGATCAAATCCCGAACGGTCGCCACGAGTCTCGACAAAATCTCCGAGTCACTCGGTGGTTCGTTTCAGCATGCAGTCGATCCGCAACAGCGGGATGAACTGCTGGTGATGGTTGGGGCGATGAGTGCCGACGGCTTCACCGCCCGGATGCAGCAGTTTGACAAAGATCGCGTGATCGTGGTCTGCGGTGACCGGCCGACCATTCAACTGCCAGCCATCGAGCAGGGGGTCCGCGGACTCGTGATCACCGGCGGCTTCCAACTCAGCCCCGGATTGGTCGAACTGGCCCGGGCCCGAAACGTCACGGTGATCTTGAGCCCCTTCGACACGGTCAACACCACCACCCGCATCCGTTCGTCACAGTTCATCGACCCGGCGGTCGATCGCAATGTCGTCACCCTGCCGGCCAAGATGCGGGTGACCGATGCCCGTGGCATTGTGGAACGGTCGACCCAGCCAGTCTTTCCGGTGGTAGGGGACGACGGCCTGCTCGTCGGGCTGTCGTTCAAATCAGACATTATCAGCCCGCCCCGGCCTCGGCTCGTGCTGGTCGACCACAACGAACTCACCCAGGCGGTTGCCGGGGTGGAAGAAGCCGAGATTGTCGAAGTGCTCGACCACCACCGGCTGGGCGGGGGCCTCAAGTCGACCCAGCCGATTCGCTTCGTCAACGAGCCGGTCGGTTCAACCTGCACGCTGGTGGCCCGGCAGTTCCGCGGAGCCGGTCTCGAGCCCGACCCGGCCATCGCCCTGTGCATGGCATCCGGCATTATCTCCGACACACTCTTTCTGCGAAGCCCAACCACCACCGACGTTGACCGTGAGATTCTCGGCTGGCTGCGGAGCCGCTGCCCGGTTGACCTTGATGCATATGCCCGCGAGTTTTTTGAAATTGGCTCGGCTCTGCGATCGAGCACGCCGGAAGAGGTGGTCCGCGAGGACTGCAAGGAGTTCATCGAGCAGGGCATCCGCTTTTCGATCTCGCAGATCGAAGAGACCGGGTTTGACCTGTTCTGGGAGCGGAAGGATGAACTCCTCACGGCGTTGGCCGCCTATGCTGACCAGCGAAGCCTCGACTTCTCCGCCCTGCTGGTGACCGACGTGGTCAGCAACGGCTCACTGCTGCTGCTCTCCCGTGAAACCGAGGCCTGGGAGGAGATCAACTACCCACGAATCGACCGTGGCCTCTACGCTCTGAAAAACGTGGTCAGCCGCAAGAAGCAGCTGCTGCCACTGGTGACACAACTGATCCACGCGGCACTGGTTTGAGGCAAGACAACGGTTACTGGGCAACCGACTTGCTGCCCTCGGTCGAACCACCGATCGGCGCTCCTTCAGGCAATGGCCGGCAGGCAGCGGGGATGTCGAGCCGGTGCAACTCTTCTCGGATCGCCCGATACTCGGCAAAACTGTCGGGGTAGCACCAGAGCGTGACCGTCGTATCGGGCCGGACGCCACTGAGCACCGTGCGAAAACGGGATTGCCGGGCGAGAGCGTGCTCGAGCGTTTCTCCCACATCTCGGCGGGTGGGCCGGGCCACCCACTCGCGGCTGCGAACCATCACCTGACCGGCAGCCCGATTGATCTGCACCTCAACGACATAGTCAAGCGAAAAGTCCTGCACCGGGCCGACCGTTTCAACCCGCGACTGCATCGCCGCGAGCGAGCCGCTGTTCCGCTGGGTCCGGGCCTTGGCCTCTTCGAAAAGCTCCGTCAGCGGAATGTAGGCGATCCGGCCAGCAGCTAGGTGAAAATGAATCTCGTCGCCAGTGACAGTCCGGCCAATCGGCGTGGGATAGGCCAGCAGCCGCTTGGTTGCCTGCGGGGCGTGGGCAATGCTCTCGGCTTCGAGGCTACACCGCTCGATCTCGGCCCTGAGTCGCTCCTGCTCAGTCTCGGCCTCGGCGGCAGCCGCCCGCTGCTCGTCGACAGCCGCCCGCAGGCTGTCGATGTCACGCTTTGCAGCTGACACAGCGGTGGCAAGATGAATTCTGGCCGTACCAGCGTCGGCTACTGTCATCGCAAGCTGGGTGGCCTGCTCATCGAGTTCCAACAGGTCGCTTTCGGCCTGCACGACAGAATCTTCAAGCCGGGCCGCCTCGTCGGCAAGTGCCGCGACCTCGGGTGGTGGTGCTATATCTGGCTTAATCGATAGATTCTGCACCCTCGCTCCGATCACCATTACGAGGATGATCAGGATGCCGACGATGTTCGTCACGATGTCGAGGAAGGAGTCCTGACCGGCTTCCTTCGTCTGTTTCAGCCGCCGTCGCATCATCGCGTCACCTCCGCAGTTGAAGGCAGCACCCCGAGGCCAGCCGCACGTCGACGGCGGGGAACCGGTGGCAGCCGCTCAACCTCGTCCATCTGTTGACGCAGACGGGTATCAAGGCCACTGCCCACCAGCAGTTGCTGCAAGTCCTGCCGGCGGCGGGCACCGTCGCTGGTCTCGGTTAGCACAAGCTCTGGCTTCCAATAGAGACGATCGCCGGCAATCCCCCAACTCGTGACCCGCCGACGGACCGCTTCAACAAGCAGATCAACCGATTCGACAGTGGGCCCAAAGAGTGGAATTCGCTCGGCCACCCGCCGCCCTGATTCATCGAGCAGCCGAATCTCAGCCTGGGAACATTCCAGCTGGATTGGACGGGTGAGCGGTATGTACCGCTGCGAGGTGGCGAAGCTGGCCCAGTCACTACCACGGACACCCGCCAACGGCTGGCAACAGCTACCAGCCTGGCTCTGTCCCTCAGCTGACTCGCCTTGACCGCCGCTTGACATCATCAAGTTTGCCTGTGAGCTGCCCACTTGCATGCCAAGCGGCAGCTGCGGGCCGCTCACACCACCACCGCCAG
>RFVE01000019.1 GCA_009922585.1 Planctomycetia bacterium | reverse complement strand
GGGCATGGGCACCCCCTCGCTGGTCAACGGTGATGCGGCTTGGACGCCGGGAGGGGACGCGATCAAACCGGCAGCATGTGGGGCATTTGTGACCGTCACAGCCCAAGCGATCACGGCACCACTGCCAGCCGATGACAGGATGTCGGCGTTTTCCGTGAAGCTCAAGGATCGAATAAAACCCGTGCCGCCCGGCGACAGGATGTCGCAAATGAGCACCAGCGGAAAGATGAAAACCTTGGCTTTTCATCTTTCTGCCCCAAGGAAAGTCGGGCAGGATGCCCGAGCTTTCCGTGCAATCAGTGCCTGAAGTGCCGCCGCGAGGTGAACACCATTGGCAGGCCAGCCGCGTCGGCAGCGGCGATCACCTCGGGGTCGCGTTTCGATCCGCCCGGCTGGATGACCGCGGCGATGCCAGCTTGTTTGATCAACTCGATCGAGTCGGGGAACGGAAAAAAGGCGTCGGAGGCGAGGACGCCACCGCAGGCCCGCTCCCCCGCCTTCTCCAGAGCGATCCGCACCGCGTCGACGCGGCTGGTCTGGCCGACACCTGCACCAACCAGGCTCGTGCCCTGACAGACCGCGATGGCGTTGCTGGTCAGCCGCCGCACCATGGTGAAGGCGAAATCGAGCGGCTGGGTCAACTCGGCCGCCGGCTGCACCTGTGTCACGACCCGCCAACGAGCAGGGTCATCAGGAGTTTCATCGGGCCGCTGGGCCAGCAGCGCCCCCGCAACACTCCGCAACTCAAGACCGGCGGTCGGTGCCCAGGGGTCACCCGGCGGCACCTCGACAAGTCGCACGCTCGCTTTCCAGGTCGGCCGCGTCGTGAGGGCCTCGACCGCCTCCCGGCTGAAGGCGGGAGCTGCGACCACCTCAACAAACATGCCTGGCTGTAGCAGCCGCTCGGCTGCAGCAGCGTCAAAGGTGCGGTTGACCGCCACGATCGAGCCAAAAGCACTGGTCGGATCAGCCGCCATGGCGGTGGCAAGGGCTGCCTCAACGCTGACGCCACTCGCCGCCCCGCATGGATTGGTGTGCTTGATGACAACAGCACCTGGATCCTGAATCAAACCGGCAAGCCGCACAGCAGCATCGAGATCGAGCAGGTTGTTGTACGAAAGTTCCTTGCCCGAAAGCTGTTTGAGCCCCGCCAGACCAAGATGGGTATCGGCTGGGGCAAACATCGCTGCGGTCTGGTGAGGGTTCTCGCCATACCGAAGGGCTAGTCGCCGCTCAAGGCTGAGGGTCAGCCGAGCCGGCAGAGGCGGCTCGTCGGCTTCCACTGCCGCTGCGACCGGCTCGCTTGCGGCAGCGACCAACCCGGCATGGCGGGCCATCCAGCGAGCAATCACGGCGTCATATTCGGCCGTCCGCTCAAAGGCCCGGGCGGCCATGAGCCGCCGGTCGGCCAGCACTGTGCCGCCCCGGCTAATGGCGGCAATCGCTTCGTCATACTGATCAGGGCCGGTCACCACCGCCGTAAACTGATGATTCTTGGCCGCGGCTCGGACGAGGCTCGGCCCCCCGATGTCGATCAGCTCGATAGCATCGGCAGGCGTGCAGCCGTCGCGATCGATCACGCTGGCGAATGGATAGAGGTTGACCACGATCAGTTCGAAGCGGGCAATGCCGTGATCAGCCAGCACCTTGAGGTCATCGGACCGATCCCCGCGGGCAAGAATGCCAGCGAAGACATGCGGATGCAGGGTTTTGACCCGGCCATCGAGCACCTCTGGAAAGCCCGTGACCTCCGAAACATCCTCGACCATGACCCCAAAGCCCTTGAGCGCCTGGGCGGTCCCGCCGGTGCTGACCGCCACGATGCCCGCCGCTTTGAGGGCAGCGGCCAGTCGGTCGAGGCCGGTCTTGTCATAGACGCTCACCAAGGCCCGCCGGATCGGCACAATATTGGTACCGACGTCGACAGCGGCTGATGAACTGGTGGGGGCAGCGGGAACTGTGGATGAAGCGTGCGACATAAAGACCTCTCAGAACACGGACTCGGCAGTGGCCGAACAAACGAATGCCGATTAGAACCGGCTGCCAGCAGTCTCGAAAGGGTGGGCAGCGGCGGGTAGATCGACCTCCATCACCGTTCCGTGACGCGTCAGCCGACTTTTAACCAGCACCCGACCGCGGAGCTGCTTGACGATCGACTTCACCAGAAACAGCCCCAGACCGGTGCCTGGCGTCGCCCGCTCAAGTTCATTGCCGAGGCGAACAAACCGTCGGAACACCTGCGTCCGTTCTGACAGCGGAATTCCCGGCCCATTGTCGATTACCCGCACCAACACCCGTCCCCGGCCGCTGGCTTCCAGTTCTATCTCCACCTGTGGATCGGGCAGCGAATACTTCACGGCGTTGTCGATGAGATTCCGAAAAACGATCTCCAGGTCGGCTTCCCGGCCCTGGGCCCTCAGGCCTTCGGCCCGAGAGCCCGCCGTGACCACAATCCGATCACGGGCGACTCCGTGCCGCTGGGTGACACGATCGGCAGCCTGCTCAAGCACCGGCAGGACCGCCGCCGCCTCGGCTGCAGTCGGCGATGTTCTCTGCAGCGTCTTGGCTGCATCAAGCAGATGGTCAATCAGCGTGTCGAGCCGCTCGACGTCCTGCAGCATAAAGCGATGAAAATCGGCCTGCTCGGCTGCGGGGACCGGCCGGCGGGTGAGGGTCTGCAAATAGAGCTTGAGTGACGCCAGTGGGCTTTTCAGCTCGTGCGTAACGCTGTCAATGAAGTTGCTCTGCCGCTGTGACAGAGCGATTGCTTTCACCGCCAGTGCCAAGTAGATGATCACGCCGACCAGAACGAGCACCAGCAACGTGACACCAACGGCCAACACCGCCCAATAGAAGGCCGCATTCTTCGAGCCGAGAGCGGCGGCGATACTGACCAGCACCCAGCCGACCACCAGTGCGATGATCGAAACGATCAGCACCACCCCTAAGAGGATTGGCCAGCCGAGTGAACGACGAGGTTCCACGGCATCTCCTTTATTCGGCTAGAACTCCGGGCTACGCTGGATTGGCAGGCGAGTGAACGCCCCTGCCACAGTGCCGTCCCGCCGCAATCAGGATCAGCATGTCGGCTTCCGCTCCCCATCCTACCCGGCACCACCGCAGCCCGATCTGCCTGAACGCTGGACGGCTTGAACTTCAGTTCCATTGGCTGGCCGATCGCTGGGCACACCAACTGCTCAGCGAGGGGATCACCCACTGGCAGTCGCTCGAAGCTACCTTGCCCGGGGACGCCTCAGCGTCACTGGGCATCAGCCCGTACTGGCCCGCCTCGCCCGTCTTTACCGAGGTGAGCCTGGTCAACACCGCGACGGGCCTTGCCCTTCTGGCTGTTGGCCGGGCCGGACGGTCGCACTTTTCCGCCAGCATGGCGGCGTCCAGAACTGAACCAGACACGATCGTGGCCGAACTGGCCTGCAGGCTGCAGGAGCAACCTGGCTGGCTTGGATCTGCCTATCAGCGGCTGCCAGCGGTCGGCCAAGACGAGCCTGTAGCCGACTGGCTGGCGATCCGCCCCCCCGCGTTGGCTGAGCAGCAGTTTCCCGCCACCGTTACCTGGGGCTACCGTCTTACGAGGACGGGGATCCAGGCCAACCCTCCTGCGTCTTGCGAGCCGTTCCCGTTTTGGTCAAATTGATGGGAAATCGGTGACCGCAGCCCCGACACAGGGTTCGGCGATCGGAAGGAGAGGTGGCGATGTTTGATGTGATTGAGCAATTGAAGGCCGAGTGGACCGACAAATTCGTCGTGGTGGCCTCGGCGGCCCCTGAACTGGCTCGCTTCGCTCAGGCCACCGGCACGGTACGCACCGTCAACATGAACGGTCGCTGCCTGGTCGAATTTGAGCAATTCAACAATATCGGCTGGTACGACATCGACCCGTCGCACCTCAAGATCGTCACTGAACCGCTCCCCAAACCGGAAAAGCCAGCTCCGGCGAAGAAAGCCGACAAACCGGCAGCCGCGGCCAAGAAGCCGGCAGCCAAAGCTGCCGCAGGCAAACGGCCTTCAACGGCCGACATTCTGGCCGCCGCTCGAGGTGGGGCGAAGGCAGCGGCGAAGCCCGCTGGGAAGCTCTCGACCGCCGAGATTCTGGCCCAGGCACGTGCCGGAAAAGCCGCCGCCGCTCCGGTCGCTGAACCGTCGCCAGAACCCACTGCTGCCGAACCGGAACCACCGGCGGCTGAGGAAGCGGCTGTCGAACCAGCAGCCGAGCCGGCTGCGGCAACCCCCGCAGGTGATCTGCCAACCACGACAGCAGAAAAGATCGCCTGGTGCCGGCAGCACGACGCCAAGTAGGCTCATGAGCAATGGCATTGCCGCAGGGTCACTGTGACCCGGAACTTCGCTCGCGTTCAAGGAGGAACTGCCATGCCCGCAGCGGGAATCTACCGATCTGTCCTCTGGTTTCCTGCGATGGCAGCTACGCTGCTGCTCAGTCCAGGCTGTAGCCGCATCAGTGACCATCCTCTGGTCAATGCCGCCAAGGAAGAGGTGACCCTGAACGAGCGGTCGCAGGCCCTGCTTGGTCAGCCGCTTGCGTGGCCCGGCCCGGTCACCGGTCGGGCCAATGAGGTCGATGGCATCGCCGCGATGCAGATCCCGGTATCCGGCCCAAAGCTGGCTGGCACGGTCATTGTTGAGGGCAAGAAGTTTGGTGATGAGTGGGGAGTGACCCTGCTGGAGGTGCGGCCGGACGGTGGCGACAAGCTCTCGCTGACCACTGACCTCGCCACCCGTACCGGTGTCGATACCCCGGCGTTCGATCCGAACGCTGCCGCCAGCGCTCCGACCACGAACACCGCCCCGCCACCGGCCGAAATCAGCATCGACCTCCCCCCCGGCATTCCGGGGCAGGATTAGCGAGCTGGACCACGAAAGGAAAACGTTCGCCGGCGTGCCGGGCGTGAATTTTCATCGTGGGCTGCAGGGAACTGAACTCTGAAAAGCCCGCAGCGCGTATCTTCATAATGCGGCGAGCGGAACCGAGCTCTTCGAAGCCCGAGGCGCGAGCCGAGGGAATAGGGTTCGTGGATCGAAAACGCGATTTCCCTCAGCTTGCGCTTCGGGCTTCTAAGCACGGGTTTTTTACGGACTTGTTTGCTTGTCACCGCTAACACGCACCAACAAAACTACCGCTTCGGGCTTCGAAAAGGGATGGCATGGGCCCGCCCCAACGCGATCGGCCGGAGACTTTTGCCGCCCCCGAGCCCGGTAGCACCAACAGCCTCAGGTCATTTCCCGCAGCCGGGCCAACTCCTCTTCCTTGCCAATGACCAGCAGGATCTGGTCCTCCATTAGCTTCACGCGGCCTTCCGGGAACATCATGAACTGACCCGACATGATGTTCTTAAGGCCGAGGACGAAGACGCCCACCTTGTTTCGCAGATCAGCGTCTGCCAGGGTTTTGCCCTCCAGTGATTCCGGCACCGTGATTTCGACCACGCTGTATTCTGGATCGATCGGCAGGAAGTCGAGTACGTTTGGCCAACTTGCCTTGTCGGCCAGTTCCCGGGCAACCTCCTCCTCGGGATAGACCACGCGATTAGCTCCGAGGTGCGAGAGAATCTTGCCGTGTTCCTTCGTGACGCCCTTCACCACGATTTCACGGGCCCCGAGTTCCTTCACGTGCAGGGTGGCCAGCAGCGACTTCGAGATCGTCTCGCCCAGTGAGATGAAGACCGAGGTGGCATCCTTGATCGGCAGGTTCTCCAGCAACTCCCGGTCGGTGGCGTCACCGATGATCGCCTCGTGGATCGTGTTCTTGACCGCATCGAGCCGGTCCCGCCGGGAATCGACACCGGTAACGCGGCAGCCATTGTCCGCCAGCCTGGTTGCCAGGGCCGAGCCGAACGAGCCCATGCCGAGCATGATGAATCGTTTACTGCTGGTCGATGCCATAGGGATCAGCCGACAAGCGGCTCCTCCTCGGGGTAATTTGGCTGATACGCAGGCCGCTGCCGGGACAGGGCAACCGCCACGGTGATGGGACCAAGTCGTCCCAGTAGCATGAGCCCGATCAAAATCGTTTTACCGGCCAGAGACAGGTCGGGGGTAATGCCGGTCGACAGGCCAACGGTGCCGAGGGCTGAGATCACCTCAAACAGCGCGTCAAGGAACCAGCGGGGACGCTTGGCTGCCAAACCATCATTTTCGACGACGAGCAGGAGCACGAGGGCGGCGATGGCGATGGCTACAAAGACGAGGGCCGTCGCCGTGGCCCGCTCGACCGCCCGTTCGGGGATGGTCCGCTTGGCAAAATTTGCCCGCAGTTGCCCGCGAAAGCTTGCTCCCGCCCGCGTCAAGAGGGTCATGAACGTACTGACTTTGAACCCGCCGCCAGTCGAGCCGGGCCCCGCCCCCACTGCCATTAGCAGGATCGCCAGAAACAGCGTCGCGCTCGAAAGGCTGCCGTAGTCCACCGTGTTGAAACCGGCTGTGCGGCACGTGGTCGAGTGAAACAGCCCCAACAACAGCCGACTGCCGAGCGACCGGCCTTCAAGCACCCCATCCCACTCAAGCACCCAGAAGCTGACCGCCCCGAACATCAGCAGCACGGCGGTACCCAGCAGCATCAACTTTGAGTGCATATGCAACCGCTCCCAGAGCGGTTCGCGCCGCCAGAGCCGTGAAGCGATGTCGAAGATCACCGGAAACCCAATCCCACCGACAATCACCAGGCTGCAGATGATCAGGTTTACCGCCACATTCTCGGCATCGGGCACGAGGCTGTTGTCGGCGAGGGCAAAGCCAGCATTGCAGAAGGCCGATATTGAGTGGAAGGCAGCCCGCCAGATGACCTCATTCGAATCGCGGCCGCCCCAGTTGGCCAGCGAGAGCAGAATAAAACCGATCAACTCGGCCACGAGCACCACCACCAGCACCATCAACGCCAACTGCCGAAGCCCCCGGCTCGATTTGATGCCAAGTGTCTCGGCAATCACCGCCCGCTGCCGAACCGTCGCCTCCCCCCCCATCTGGAAAAGCAGGAGCGTCGTGATCGTCATGATGCCGAGCCCACCAAGTTGGATCAGCACAAGGATCACTCCTTGGCCGAACAGCGAAAAATCGGCGGCGGTCGAGCGAACGGTTAGCCCCGTTACACAGCAGGCACTGGTGGCCGTAAAAAAGGCGTCTATCGGATCCAGTGGCGGGCGACCAGTTGCCCGGGCAGCCGGCAGCAACAGCAGGGCCGTCCCGCAGGCGATCGCCCCGAGGTAGGTGAAAAACGACCAGCGGGCCGAATAACTGGTGAGCGATCCGGTGAATTCAGCCATCTGCCGCGGCGGTACGGAATGCCAGCACAGCGGCGGACACCCGCGACCCGTGCGGGGGATGCGACAGTTGCCACATAGCGAACCCCGCGGGCCATTCCCGGATGGTACTTGCCAGGCAATCCCTGAGGCAAACCGGCGGTGGCCGGTTGTCCGGAGGAACAGAAAAATCCTCCTCTCTTTCCAAATGTTTGACTCGGGCGAAGAGCGGCCCATAATGATGAGGTTCACCGCGCATTTCGCATCCTGCATCGGCCTCCCGCCATCCCCTCAGCAGGCATCTGACGGCCGCCCCGGCCGCCAACGCAGCAATCGGTTGAGCAGAGAACTCGGAGATTCCGGGAAGGCCCGTTGTCTTGTCGAGTCACAGTCATTTGTTAGTCAGCAAGGAGTTGTTGGTTTCCATGGCAAGAATTCGCAATGTGTTTGAAATCATTGAGCTCTACGGGCACGACGAGAACTTTGAGCCGCATGTCAGCGAGGAGTTCACCCCGACGGCCGCGCCCGCAGGTTCGCGGCAGAAGATTGATGTCCTGGCGGAACGGATCCAGCGGGGCATGCCACTGTGGCATCCTGAGGACACGACCGATACGGCCGATCTGATCGCCGCGGGTAACACTGCCTGAAGTTGTCTGCCCGGTGGTCAGTGCGGACCGCGAGCATGAATGAGTACAGCCGGTGGCCTTCGGGCCGCCGGCTGTTTTTGTACCAGCCTCAGCCGCTCCGCCGCCCCCGCAAAGCCTGTTCGATGTCGCGGCGGGCAGTCTGCGCCTTCAGTTTCTGCCGCTTGTCGTGAACCTTGCGGCCCCGCCCAATACCAAGCAGCACCTTGACCCGGCCATTTTTGAAGTAGGCCTTGAGCGGCACGAGGGTTAAACCCTTCTCGTACCCCAAGCTGGCAAAACGGCCGATCTCCCGCCTGTGGAGTAATAGTTTGCGGGGACGCTTGGGCTGGTGGTTGAGCTGATTCGCCTTTTCGTACTCAGGAATATCGCAGCCGATGAGCCAAACCTCACCATCTTTGACCCTGCCGTAGGCCTCATCAAGCGACATCTTGCCCGACCGGAGGCTCTTGACCTCGCTGCCAACTAACGCAATGCCACATTCAAGACTGTCGAGGATCTCATAGTTGTGTCTGGCCTTGCGATTTTCAGCCACAACCCGCTCAGCCGGTTTTTCCTTGCCCGCAGCCTTCGCCTTCCCCGCCTTGGGGGCAGAGCCAGCGGCAGTCGGTTTGGGGGCAGCCATGGATGATCTCCGAAAGCTGGGGGCCGCCGGTGTAAGCGACCCCACGATTCTGCGATGATTTGTTGTCGAAGGTACACTAACGGGCATCCGGTCGGGCAGATGGCCACCCCGTGGCCGCCACAAAACGCAAGGTACGATATGGTTCTGCTGCATTGTTGCCGTCACTCCATCAGGAGTCGAGTTGCTCTCGTCGCCGCAGCCATCGTCGCGGCGGCCTCCTGCCCCGAAACGCAAGCGGCAGACTGGCCAGATTGGCGGGGGCCGCTTCAGGATCGTCACGCCTTCACAGCCGGGCCATTGGTGACACGTTTTGACGCCGAATCTGGCGAAAACGTTCTCTGGCGGAGCGAAGATGCCGGCGGCATCTCGACGCCGATCATTTACGACGGCCGCCTCTACACCTTGGTGAGACACCGGCCGGGCACCTCCGAGGAAGCTGAAAAGGTGCTCTGCCTCGATGCCCGCACAGGTGAGAAACTCTGGGAAAACATTTTCAACGTCTATCTTTCAGACGTGCCGGCCGAACGGGTCGGCTGGTCGTGCGTGATTGCCGACCCCACCACCAAGCAGGTCTTTGCCCACGGCGTCTGTGGCGTATTTACTGCCATTGATGCTGTCACTGGTGTCACCAACTGGCAACGGTCGCTGCACGAGGAATTCGGCTTCCTCTCAACCTACGGGGGCCGCACGAACCGCCCCATCGTCTTTGAGGACCTGGTCATAGCCAGTGCTGTCGTCACCGGTTGGGGGCAGACAGCAAAGCCTGCCCATCGCTTCCTCGGCATGGACGCAATGACCGGCGAAGTCCGCTGGATGAACGGCACCCGCGAACTACCATCCGACACCACCTATTCAACTCCTATGCTCGCCGTCATTGATGGAGCAGCCGCCATGGTTTTCGGCTCTAGCGACGGGGGGATCTGGAATCTCCAGCCCCGCACCGGCCGACCGATCTGGAACTATCAACTCTCCCGCCGTGGCCTCAATGTTGCCCCGTTGGTAACTGCCGACGGAATCTTCATGTCGCAGGCCGAGGAAAACCTTGACAACACCTCGATGGGGGCAGCTGTCAAGATCGCACTCGGTGGCGGCGGCGATGTCACCAGCACCAACCGGATCTGGGAGCGGAAGGCAATCGTCGACGGCAAGGCAATGCCGGTTGTCATCGGCGACCGGGTCTACTTCGCCGAAGACGGCGCAAAGGTGCACGCCTTTGATCGAGCGACGGGCCAGCCGGTTGGCAAGCCGACCCGGCTACTCGGCACCATCGTCCGGGCCAGCCCGCTGGTGGCCAACGGCCTGCTCTATATCTGTTCCACAAGCGGCTGGCATGTGCTTGAGCCGACCGACCGGGGGCTGAAGTTTGTCGAACGGATGAGGCTTGAGGAGGACGACGAGGTGACCGCCTCGCCAATTGCCTGGGAGGGCCGGCTCTACCTGACTAGCGGCGAGCGGCTCTATTGCCTCGGAAATGACGAAACCATCGCGGCCGCCACGGTGGCCCCGGCAGTCAAGCCGCTGCCGCAACAGGTTGCTGAAGCCACAGCAGCAGCGGCTGGCGAGCCAGCCTGGGTGCAGGTTGTGCCGGCTGAAACACAGATTGCCGCCGGTGCATCGGTCGACTTCCGAGTGCGTCTGTTCGACGCGCAGGGCCGCTTCATCGAAGAGTCTCCAGCAACTTTTACCAGTGATACCGGTAGCGTGACTGCGTCAGGCCACTACACCGCCCCTGCGGGCCAGCACGCCGGTGCGACGATCACTGCGGCAGTCGGCGAACTGACTGGCACCGCCCGCGTCCGATCGATGCCCCCCCTGCCCTGGCAATTCGACTTTGATGACATCTCGCTTAAGCCCGACCCCCGCGGCGGACTGCCCCGCGGCGAGCCCCCGCTGCCCTGGATTGGCATGCGTTACCGAAATGTCGTCCGCAAGGTCGACGGCTCGAACTGCATGGTGAAGATTACCACCATTCCAAAGGGAACCAGAAGCCAGGGCTGGATCGGCCCAACCGGGCTACACGACTACCGCATGGTCGCAGACCTCCGGGCTGAAGAGACTGGCACGAGTCAGGCTGTCACCGCGGGTGACACTGATGCCGATGCCTTTGCCACGGCCACAGCGGTCACGGGCAATTTGGTGACGGCACGGCTACCAGACATGGGCCTCATTGCCCAGCGGTACACGCTCGACCTGATGGGTGCCAGCCAGCAACTCCAACTCCGCAGCTGGCCGCCGCAGGTCGCAACGCACTTTTCCAAAACCGTTCCGTTTCCCTGGCAGGCGGGTGTCTGGTACCGGATGAAGTTCGAGGCCGAGACTCGCGATGGTGACGCCGTGCTGCGGGGTAAGGTCTGGCCCCGGGACCAGCCCGAGCCCGATAGCTGGACGGTCGAGGCGGTCCATGAGCAGGGGAACCTGCGGGGAAGCCCGGGGTTTTTTGGTAATTCGAAGGTGTCTGAAATCTACGTTGACAATGTCCTGGTGGAGAAACTGCAGTGATCAAAGCAACCAGAGCCGTCCGCACCTTGCTATCCCTCCTCATCATGCTGAACGTCGCGGCAGCCAGCCGCCCCGCGGCAGCCGCCGACTGGAACCAGTGGGGTGGTTCGCCACATCGCAACAACACGCCCGATGCCAGTGGCGTGCCGACCGAATGGGAACCGGGAGATTTCGACTATGACACCGGTGCTTGGCAGCCCGAAACCAGTAAAAACATCGCCTGGGTAGCAGCTCTCGGCAGCCAGAGTTATGGCAATCCGGTGGTCGCCGGTGGCAAGGTTTTTGTCGGCACCAACAATGGTAAAGGCTGGCTGGAACGCTACCCGGCCAAAGTCGACCTGGGCTGCCTGATTGCCTTCGACATGGCCGACGGATCATTCTTGTGGCAAGACTCCAGTGAAAAGCTGCCGACCGGCCGGGTTCATGACTGGCCGCTCCAGGGCATCTGCTGCGCCCCGCTGGTCGAGGGCGACCGGCTCTGGTACGTCTCCAGCCGGGGCGAAGTGAAGTGCCTTGATACCGAGGGCTTTCACGACGGCGAGAATGACGGGCCTTTCACAGACGAACAGGTCACCGCCAAAAACGAGGCTGACGTCGTCTGGGTGCTCAATATGATGAAACAGCTGGGCGTCTCGCAGCACAACATGTGCTCATGCAGCGTCACCGCGTCTGGCGATCTGCTGTTTGTCAACACCAGCAACGGTGTGGACGAAGGGCATATCAACCTGCCAAACCCCAATGCCCCGAGCTTTCTCTGCATTGATAAGCGGGACGGCAAGGTGCTTTGGACAGATGCCTCTCCCGGCGCAAACGTCCTGCACGGCCAGTGGTCGAGCCCCGGCTTCGCCGAGGTTGACGGGGTGCCGCAGGTCTTTTTTGGTGGTGGTGATGGCTGGATCTATGGCTTTGATGCCCGCGGCGACGGGGCTGGCGGCGCGAAGCTGCTCTGGCAGTTCGACTGCAATCCCAAGGAATCAAAATACACCCTCGGAGGCCGGGCCGACCGCAATCACATTATTGGCACGCCGGTGTTCCACGAGGGACTTGTCTACATCGCTGTCGGCGAAGACCCGGAGCATGGCGAGGGAGTCGGCCACCTCTGGTGCATCGACCCAACCAAGCGGGGTGACACCAGCCCGGAGCTGGCAGTCAGCCTCCAGGCCCCTGACACTTCGCTGCCGCACCGCCGGATTCAGGCGGTGATCAAAGAACAGGGTGAAGTGGCTCGGCCCAATCCCAACTCTGCAGCTGTCTGGCACTATCCTGGCCATGACGTTGACGGCAACGGCAAGCTCTCGTTTGAGGAGACAATGCACCGTACCTGCGGCACCGTCGCGATCAAGGACGGCCTGTTGTTCGTCGCCGACTTCAGCGGGTTGTTTCACTGCCTCGATGTCAAGACGGGCTTGCCTCACTGGACGTATGACATGCTGGCGGCAAGCTGGGGCTCACCCCTGATCGTGGACGGCAAGGTCTATATCGGCGACGAGGATGGCGACATCTGCATCTTTGCCCTGAGCAAGGAAAAAGATCTGCTGGCCGAGATCAACATGGGCAACAGCGTCTACTCCACCCCAATCGTTGCAGGTGACACGCTCTACATTGCCAACCGAAGTCACCTCTTCGCGATCCGTGAGGGAGCGACACCGGTGCAGGCTGCCGCTTCGAAATAGCCGTCGGCTCGGCGATTGAGCTTGAGCAGAGCGATTATTCTCAGCGTAAACAGCCGACTTCCGCCGACTGCTGGTGCTATCAGAAAGGGCTTGCCGTTGCGTTACCCACCCATCGTTCGCTGGCTGGTTATCGGCTTCCTACCGCTGGTTGCCGCGGGGGGGATCCCCCGATCGCCGAGCGTTGCCGCTGAGCCCACTGTGGAGCCAACCGCCAAGCAACTCGTGGCTGAGGCTGACCGGATTGTCGTGCTGGGTGACTCGATCACCTACGGCGGCCGCTGGGTGGCCCTGCTCGACTGCTGGAAGGAAACGGCGGGCCTGACCGGCACGATCATCGACATGGGGCTTTCCAGCGAGACCGTGTCGGGGCTCTCCGAAGACGGGCACGCCGGCGGGAAATTTCCTCGGCCCGATCTCCACGAGCGGCTTGACCGGGTGCTGCGGGTAAGCCGGCCAAACCTTGTCATTGCCTGTTACGGCATGAACTGTGGCATCTATCTGCCCCTCGATGCCGAGCGGTTTGCCAGCTTCTGCACCGGCATCGAGAGACTGCATGCCGAAGTTGAAGCGACCGGGGCGAGGATCATCCATCTCACTCCACCGATCTATGACCAGCGGCCTGACAAGCTGGGGCCGGCCGGCGACACTGACTATGACGCCGTGCTAGAAGAATATTCCCGTTGGCTGCTGTCAAAGCGGGCTGCCGGCTGGCTGGTGTTCGATGTGCATGGCCCGATGAAGCAGGCCTTGGAACGAGCCCGGCAGGATGATTCCAACGTCATCTTCTCACCGGACACCGTTCATCCCAATGAAGCCGGGCACTGGGCCATCTGCCGGGCGGTTCTTGACGGCCTGGGCGTAGCGGCCGACTGGACCGAAAAAGAGGCTAAACCCTTGCTGCCGCTGGTCACCAAGCGACTGAATCTGCTCCGCGATTCCTATCTATCAGCCGCCGGCCACCTGCGGCCTGGCGTCCGCCCCGGCCTGCCACTTGATGAAGCAATTCGGGAGGCAGACCGGCTGACGGCCGAGATCAGAGTCAGCAGCCGCTGAAGCGAACGATCTCTTCAAGGCTCAGAAAACGGCGATTCGTTCAGCGGGCCACCAGCTGCGGTGCAGCTGGCAACTCTTCTGCTGTGGTTGTCTCGGTGGCGGTCGGATCTTTTTCCCGCCAGCCAGCCGCCAGCCAGCCATCACGCCGAGCCACCAACCGGTGCAGTGGAAGTGGACCGGCAGCAGCCAGTTCTCCCGGTAGCTCCAGTGGCTCGATGTCGACAACTTCTTTGAAGACGCGACCAAACCGCTTTTGCAGAATCCGCCGCAGCGAAGTTTCGGAGACGCTGAGCTTTTCCTCACCGCCGGGCTCGAAACCGGGCGGATAGATCTGCACTTCGCCATCCCGAAACAGCCGCGTGACGCCACCATCGGATTCAATGCGGTAGGTCACCCAGATGTCCATCGCTGGAAATGACCGCTCGCCCGAGGTGTAGCGGCTGCCACGAATCGTGAGCTTCACCCTGCCGTCGTCGGCATCGAGTTCGACCGGCTTCCGCTTGGCAAAGGTGATCGACCAGGGGGGCTGATCAGGATCACTGGCCAGAGACTCAGGCAACGTCCCGTCCCGTTCCTTGAGTTGTTCTTCAACGAATTCCTGCGTGATCGTGCGACCAGCCAAGGTGATCGCAGCGGCGTTGTTCACAACCGTCTCATGCAACCGGACGCCGAGCACCGCGTCGGCTTCAGCTGCGGGTGGATCGGTGAACGCGGCGATCTGGTCCGTCAGCGCCTTGCGGGCCACCACGGCCAGCCGGTCACTCGTGGTACTCATCCGCAAGAGCTCTGGGTACCAGCCCCGCTCCCGCAGTGGCTTGCGGAACTTTTCCTGATAGTCCCGGGACGCATCGGCAATCGCCGCGGAGGTCTCTTGCTCAAACTCTTGGCGAACCTTCTCACGGGCCCTGCGCTCGCTGACCGCCTCGGCCCGGGGCCTGATCTCGGCCACCTTCTTCGAGGCAATCCGGCGAATCATTTTTTGCCCGAACCGTGACCGCACGCCAATGCCGGTGGTCCGCGTGCTGGTCGAGGCCGAGGCGGTGATCGGCTCGGACCAGACCCGTTCGTCATCGATGAAGATCCGCCGGCGAGCAAAGAGATCTGTCAGGCCCTCGGTGCAGACCGTGACAGGCCCCTTTGAACTGCGGGTGGTCGCTCGATTGGTGGCAGTGAATGTCAACTGTGTGACGGCCCGATCGGCTGACGGCAGAAAGTCGAGCAACACCGTCCCGGAGGTCCGGCCCACTCCCCGCACAGGGGTGCCAAGCACAATCTCGTTGACCGGTGCAACCCGGTCGACCACCCGGTTGACGGCGGTACCAAGAAGCTTTTCGTCAACATGGAGATGCAGATTGGGGCGATCGACAAGACCACGTATCCGGGCAACAACATCTGCCGCCTGCCTCGATTCACTCAGCCGGGCCAGCAGCGGCCCGACACCATCAAGTGACTCAGTGGTGCCTTCCCGCGCCGCCGCCGTTACCAGTCCAGCCAGCTTGTCGATGCGCTTCTGATAGGTCTCTGCAGCCCGGTCGTTGGTTGCCGCCACCACAACCTCGATGGCTGCGGCGAGCGCCCGCCGGACCGCCACGAACTGGTACATTTCGAGACCATTCTCCTCCGCATCAAACCGGCGATAGAGCCGCAACAGGGTTTCGATGTCGAGGGCCTCGCCAGCCGCTGCCTGCGTTTCAGCGGCCGACCAGTCGAGGTAGGCCCGCCAATCCGCCCCACTTTTGCTCCGGGACAGCAGCCGGTCGAGCGGACGGAGGGCCTGTCGCAGGGTTGTAGCCGCCTCGGTCAACGCCCCGGCCGAAGGCTTTTCAAAGGCTGGGATTTCACCAAGTGGTTGATCCGCGACATCGGCCAGATCGGCTGCGGGGCAGACAACTCCACCAGCCGACCCAAGGAACACGGCGACGGAAAGCACAACGGCAAAACGAGGCATGGGAAGTCCTGACAAAATGAGTGAGAAGCTGGACCGGTCGGGAGGAGTGTAACGGTTTTGCCGCCCAAGGCTCTACGGTGATATCGGGAGCCGTGAACCCACTAGCCCATTGAGGGCTGGCCAACGGGGTCCGGGCCGAGCTCCGTCATTTCCGCCAGCGGGAACTGTTTCGCCCACGATTAAGAGGGCATTTGACGGTCCAAAACAGGGGCTGGTTGCCTCGGCCCGGTCGCCTGCGATCAACTCAGGTGCTCGGTGGACACTTTGGCCGGGTGCTGCCGCTGCCACTCGAACTGTCTGCTTGGTCAGGCACACAACGGAAAACCGCTAAATGCAAACCGCTTCAATATGTCACCCGCGTGCTCCGCGTCGCCCGATTGCTCGGTCCAAGAAAACCGCAGAATCTGACCAACGAACCTGCTGCCGCGGTGGACTCGCGATCGTCCTGCTGGCAATCACCACAGCGACCACTCAGGCGATGATGACGCCCGCACCACCGGCCGACCAACCGGCAGTGATCCTGGAAATCAATGACTATTCGGTGGCTCTGGAAACAGCCCGTGCGCAGCAGGCAATGCTGCTGGTTTCAATCGAACCAACGTCCCAGCGGCAGAAAGATGACCCGGTCGCCAGGCAGCTTGCCCGTTCGTCGCTCCGAGATCGCTTCACCGGTTCGGGAGTTTCCTGGATTTTTTGCCGACTGGGAATGGATGAGGGTGGCCGCGAACTGATCAAGACCGCTTCACTCCAAGCACTTCGGCATGGCCCCGGGATTTGTGTGATTGATCAGATGGCCGGCCGCTGGCAGGGACGGGTGGTGACTGTCCTGCCCCGAACACCCGGCAAGTACTACGATTTTCGCGAAACCGACCTTGAACTGCTGCCCGATTTGCCTCGTGGATCACTCACCCAGCGGTCTTTGGTTCTAGCTGTGCGCAGGCATCCAGAGGGCCCACAGAGCACCTGCGGCAGTTGTGATGACGTGCTTGCCACAGCTGCGACTTCCCATTCGGTCCTTCAGGCCAGCCTGATGCGACAGGGCCACCATGACTGGCAGAAGCGATCACGACAACTGACAGGGGGAAGCGGAGGCGCCTCAGAGGTATGCGCGGAGAGTTGGCCAGACCAGGATCTGCTCGACTCCTGTGTCGATTGCGTTGCCTGTTGGCGGCAGTCGGAGGGCCACTGGCAGGTCGTCAGCAGCCCCCAGACGGCCTTCGGCTACGACATTAGGAGGGGTAACAACGGCATCTGGTACGCAACCGGTATTTTTATCCGCTGATCGCTGCGACGGGTAGAACAAAGATCTTTCCGTCTCCCATGCGACCGGTGCGGGCTGCTGCCATCAGCCGCTCAATCACCAGTTCGACCAAGTCGTCCTCCACCCAGCATTCAACTTCGACCTTGGGTAAAAAGGCCAGGGACTGGTCCTGCTCAGTCGTGGCATCGAGATAACTCTTCTGCCGACCGTAACCGCGGACCTCGTGCAGGCTGAGGGCCTCAATCGGTACTGTCGCCAGTGCTTCAAGCACCCGCTCAGCCAAAAACGGCTTCACAATAGCGACAACCTGTTTCATCAAATTGGTCTTCATGCTGGTGAGGGCTGGCGTCCCGGCAGGAGCCGGCAGACCGGACAGCTAGCCCCAGAGTTCCTGAAGCAGTTTGGCCAACTGCCGGGCGTCATCCGAGCCAACCACGCTGGCGATCCGCGACTGAGGAACCTCAAGTTTTTCAAGCGATTTCGCGATCGACTCCCAGAGTTTTGTCCGCTTTTTCCCCTCTGCCAGGTAGAGGTCCGTCACCTGCTCGCCGAGCCGTTGCACGAGTGCAGTGTCGAGGTTTTCGTAGTAATTTTTGATGACCGTGCGTTGATATTTGGTCAGTTCCGCCATGGGATGCGTCCTTCTAAGTGGGTCGGTCGGGCCGCGGTAGAAGCCAACGCCCGGGATGGCTACAGTATCGGGTAGTCATGGCCCCTTTAGCGAGAGAATCCTATGCCGACCATCACCTTCGCGACCGAAAAAAAAGAAATTCAAGTTCCGGAGGGGGCAAACCTCCGCAGAGAAGCACTTGCCGCCGGTGTTGCCCTCTACCCAGGGGTGCACAAGGTACTCAACTGCCACGGCATGGGCAGTTGCGGCAGCTGCCGTGTTTTGATCACCAAGGGAATGGAAAACACCAGTCCCAGGGGGCTGATCGAGAAGGCCCGGCTCGGGGTCTCAATGGCCTACATTGGCAACGAAGAGACCATGCGGCTGGCCTGCCAGACGAGGGTCAATGGGGACATCACCGTGACGACCTGCCCGCCAGTCAATCTCTATGGCGAAAACTTTTTTAGCTAACTTCACGCGAGCGGTGCCATCCTGGCCACCGCTCGCTGGGGCCGGTCGGCGGGAACGCCAAGGGTTCCCTGGACCGGTGACGCCGGCTTCCTGCCGGCATTCACGCCAGCGGTGCCATCCTGGCCACCGCTCGCTGGGGGCCGACCCACAGGCCTGCTGGTTGCAGTGATCGACCTCGATGCTCATTCTAGTGAGCATTCATGCCACCACTGCTGAGGAGACCTCATGCCGCCTGCGCCTGCCGCCGATCCGACCGCCATGAACGGGGAAAACCTCCGCTGGAAAAAGTTTCCGGTGCTCGACGATGGCTTTGTCACGCTGGTCGATGTGATGGGAACCGATGCCTCAGTGGTACAAGCCGCTCGCGTCAGCTACGGCGAGGGCACCCGGAAGGTAAGCGATGACCGCCAACTGATCCGCTACCTCCTGCGGCACGCCCACACCACACCGTTTGAGATGGCCGAACTAAAGTTCCTGGTACGAGTACCAATGGACTGCTGGCGGCAATGGGTGCGGCATCGCACCGCCAATATCAACGAGTACTCCACCCGCTACTCACTGGCCATCGACTCGATGCAGGCCACCCAGGATGACGGCTGGCGGAGCCAGGCGACCCACAACCGTCAAGGCTCGGCGGGTGTTCTTACAGTCGCTGATGGCCACCCGCTGACCCAGTCGGAGCAGGAACTGCAGAGCCTCGCCCGCCGAGTCTACGAAGAACGGCTGGCCGCGGGCATCGCCCGTGAGCAGGCCCGCAAGGACCTGCCACTCTCGACCTACACCGAGGCCTACTGGAAGATCGATCTCCACAACCTGCTGCATTTTCTCGCCTTGCGGATGGACAGCCACGCCCAACTAGAAATTCGCCGTTATGCAGAGGCCATTGGTCATGAAATTGTCGCCCGGCTGTTTCCACTTTGCTGGGAGGCCTTCCTCGACTATCGGTTCAACGCCCTGCGGCTCACCCACCTCGACCAGGGTGTGATCCAGCGGCTGGCAACCGCTGGCAGCCTGCCAGCAGATCGTCAGGCATTCCTGGCGGCTCAGGACGAGACCTGGGCTGGGCTTGAACGCTGCCGCGAACGGGAAGAGTGCTTGGCCAAGCTGATCTCACTCGGCTTGGTGACCGAGGGCTGACACCTTCGGGCCGCCGGCGTGGGGCCACCAAGGTCCCGTCACCGGACATTCGCTGCAGTCATCGTGGCCTCCGCTTATTCGACGCTGAGGTCGCTTTGCCGTCCTTGGCTCCGCTTGTCAGCGTACGCCGGCTCTCGGGATCTTGGTGGCCCCTCGCCTCCCGTAACGCTGGCACCACGAAGTTGAGAAACTTTCGCCACTCAGCCGAGAGGGAGTACCTCAACCTTGCTGCCACTCTCCAACTGGCCACAGCCAGCTGGCAAAAGCATCAGAGCGTTGGCACGGGACAAGCCAAGCAGATCGGCCGAGCCGCCCCAGGGGAGTGGAGTCACTGTTGGTGACCGGTCACTGCCAGCCATCGTGCAGGGGTGATAAACCGGCCTGTCGGGATTGCCCTTCGCCTCCGTCGTCAGCGTTGCCGTGAGCCGGGGGCGATGCCACGAATCACGGGGCAATCCCGCCGCGATCGCCAGCGCCGGCCGCACGAACAGTTCAAAACAAACCAACGTGCTGACCGGATTGCCCGGCAGCCCAAACACCAGCGTCGGGAACGCCTGCTCTCGCCGCAGCACCCCAAACCAGATCGGCTTCCCTGGCTTCAGCCGCACCTTGTGAAAGACCTGTTCAACACCGGCTGCAGCCAGTGTGCCGGGAACCAAATCGTAGTCACCGGCTGAGACTCCGCCGGAGAGCAACAGGACATCGGCAGCCAGCCCGTGGGCAATCGCCGCTCGGAGCGGCTCCGGCTTGTCCCCGGCAATGCCCAGCGGAATTGGCTCGGCGGCCGCCGCAGCAACCGCCGCAGCCAGCATCGGCCCGTTGGAATTACGGATCTGGCCGTGCACAGGAGTCGTATCGGCCGAGACAAGTTCACTGCCTGTCGTAATGATCGCTACTCGTGGCGGTGCCAGCAGTTCGACATGGCTTGCCCCGGCCTCGGCAGCGAGGCCGACTTGAGCCGGTCCCAGCTGGGCTCCCTTCGCCAATACGGTTTGGCCGGCCCGGAAGCTGTCGCCCTGGCAGCCGATATGCTGGCCGGTGCGAAAACGGGGCTCGCAGAGCCGCACCCGTCCTCCCGCATGCACCTTGGCAGTGCTGTCGACAGCCCGCTCAATCGGCACCACCGCCTCGGCCCCAGGAGGGATTGGGGCACCCGTCATGATCCGGACGCAGCTGCCTGGTCGCACCACCAGACTGCCGGCATCACCGGCGGCTAGGTCGGCCACGACATCAAGTTCAACAATCTCAGCAGCAGCTCCATCTCCAGCGAAGTCGACTGCGGTGACGGCAAAACCATCCATCATCGCCTTGTCCCAGGGGGGCGAATCGAGGTCGGCCACCACCTCGGCGGTGAGCACGCCGCCGGCTGCTTTCTCTAGACGCACCCGTCGCGGCGGCAGGGGCATGGATGTCTGTTCGATCAGCTGCACGGCTTCGTCGACATCAATCATGACGTCACCACGCCGCTCGGCAGACCGAGGAAAGCCTGCAGGAGGTCGTAGCCGGTCGGCGTGAGGAAGCTTTCCGGATGAAACTGCACACCATAGACCGGCAGGGTGCGATGCCTAATCGCCATGATCTCACGGCTGCCGTCGGGGGCCGCTGCCCAAGCATCGATCTCGAACTCAGGCGGCAGCGTTGGAGGGTCGATGACCAGACTGTGATAACGGGTCGCCTCAAGAGGTGAAGCCAGCCCGGTAAATAGCCCGGCTCCGTTGTGCTCAATCTGATCGACCTTTCCATGCATCAGCTGCTTTGCCCGGACAATCTTGCCACCAAATACCTGCCCGATTGCCTGATGGCCGAGACAGACACCGAGAATTGGCATCCGGCCGGCAAAGCGGCGGACCACTTCGCAGGAAACCCCGGCCTCAACGGGCGTGCAGGGCCCCGGTGAAATCACCAAGTAGCTCGGTTGCTTTGCGGCGACCTCGTCACCCGTGATCTGATCGTTGCGATAGACCTCAACCGGCAACTCCGGGGCGATCTCGCCAAGCCGCTGAACGAGGTTCCAGGTGAAGGAGTCGTAGTTGTCAATCAACAGAAGCATGGCCCATTCCTATTCGAGCAGAGTCACGGGATGGCCCTCTCGATCAACCAGCGGCATCACCTGCGGCTTGTAGATCGTGGTGTAGGCCTCAGCCTGACGATGGGCATCAAGGGCTTCCTGCGAATCCCAGTGTTCAACAAGCGTGAAGCGGCAGGGATCAGCCTGTGAGTGATAGACGTCAAACCGTTCGCAGCCGGGTTCCTGTCGGCTCTTGTGCATCGCTTCGGTCAAAAGTCCCCGCACCTTCGGCACGTCAGCCTCGGCCTTGACCGTCAACAGAATATTCATCGTGATCATGGCAACACTCCTTTCAATGTTACTGTACCAGCAGTGGCCGCTGCGGTCGGGAGGCGGCCTGCCGACGGGCCAGCAGCCGCAGATAAGGCGGCAGAAACCGGGCCCGGTGGCCGTAGGCACCAGGGCTGGCGTCAGCATCCGCCTCGGGTGGTTCCCAGCAGTCCTCAATGACGAAGCCCGCTGCACAGATGCCACCGAGCAGGCCGCCGAAGGAGTGAATGAACTCGGCGGCCCCCTGCTCCCGCAACCGTGACGGCCCAACCAACGGTAGCGGTTCGCGGCAGGAATCGTCGGCAGCTGGCTGCGGATGCAGCAGCTCGTAGCGGCCCGCGGCATTGGGCTCAAGCGAGGCCTGCAGGCTCGATGGTGACTTGTGCTGACTGATGTAGGAAGCCCCAGGTCGACAGATTCGCGCGACCTCAGCAAAGAGCCGGGACAACCGCGGCAAGTAGCAGCTGCTCACCGGCTGGATCACGAGGTCGTAGCGACCGCTGGCAAGCATGCCCAGATCATCCATCGAAGTCTGCACGAGTTTGAGGTCTATCCGCCGCTCACGGGCGACCTGTCGGTCGAGTTCAAGCATTGCCGCCGAGAGATCGACGACCGTCACCCGGGCTCCCGCTGCGGCATAGAGCGGCCCGTGCTTGCCGCCGCCTGCTGCGAGACAGAGCACCTCAAGACCTTGTAGGCTCTCTGGCAGCCAGGCACGACCGGGTGGACCGGCCGTGCCAAGCCACAATCGAGGGTCGGCAAAGGCGGCATCGACAGCAGGCCGGGCCAGCGGCTGGCCAGTGGCTGCCAGGCGATCCCAGGCCGCCGCGTTGCGGCGGAGGATCGGTTCGTCATTTCCATCCAACGACATCGCTGCCATACCGGGCAGCTTACTCGGTGGCCTGCTGCTGGAAGAGCCCCTGCCTGTGCATCACCTCCAGCGGCGGTCCAGGCCGCCACTTTTTGCGACGGGCATCGTAGACCGCCGGCACCAGAGTCGGCCGACCAGTTTCAGGGTGATCAAGGCGTTCACCAGTCAGTGGCAATTCAAAGACGTCACCTGTTTCCTGGCAGACGTAATGAATGACCGGGATGTCCTCCGCCAAAACGGCCGGGGGCCTTGATGGAAACACAAAAGGGGCGACAAGCCAGGCTGTCACAATCAAACCAGCAAATGCCATCCAGAGCCGGGTGTCTTTCATCGCACTTCCTTCTTCGAGCTTGGTTTCACTTGCGGTCGAACAGTGCGTCGACGTCTGCATCCACGGCAGGATCACCCCGGCAGATCACCCCGATGCCGTGATGCTGCATGGCCGGCACTTGCACGTCCTGCGTGTATGGCCCGCGTCGAAACTGCCGACTGAAGCTCTCGACATGTCCATCGACAAACACCACGTTGGCGGTCTCACCCGCATGCCGGAAATGTGCGACGGGGTCGGTCGTCGAAGGCAGGTCAAAACCGCCAACCTGCTCCCGCAGATCATAGGGAGCGGCATAGTAAATCATCGCTGCCTCCGCGAAGGCAACCGTCCGGCTCGTCTCCGGCACATCCTTCATTCGGTAGGCAACTTCCTGAAAATGGTTCGTCAACGCGTAAGTCACCGGGTCATAGACATATTTCGATCCGGGCCCCAATTCGGTGTTGTAGCCGAAGGCAGTGGTGAGGCGATCGCCGTACTGAACCGTGGCAATGAGATCGGTTGTGAAATTCGGACATTGCAAGACCGATTCGTTCGACTCAAAGAACGGCCGCAGCGGTCCCGGCTCGGTGTCGAAACTGGGGTCATATTCATTCACTGAATAATCGACCTCGCCGAACCAAAAAAGCGACTTGCCTCCGGGCGTCCAACTTCCCCCGACACTGTTTTGATAGCGGGTGTCGTTGTCTATTCGCTGACAACAGAAGCGATCATTCCGCGCGGAGACATAGCCCTGCAAGGCCAACCCCAACTGCCGCAGGTTACTTGAGCAGGTCGTTCGCCTGGCCGACTCGCGGGCCGACTGGGCAGCTGGCAGCAGCAGACCAACCAGCACACCAATGATCGCAATCACCACCAACAGTTCGATCAACGAAAAGCCACGGTGCCGCGACAGCGTTTTTGTGGGTGCCGGAGCGCAGACCGAGCCCGGGTTTCGCTTCGTCATTTCCATCAGAGCAGACTCCAAGCGAGCGCAAGTGACCCCCCGCAAGATGCTGCGGGGGCAATCAGCAGGCCAGCTCGTACCTTCAAACACCGGCCCGCACACGCGAACCGTGCCCGTGAAGCCGCCCTCGCAGCCACCCAAGCGCCTCAGAACACGGGCAGGTCTTCTGACTCTCAGGCCTTTCCAGCCGACGCCTTCTCACAAACAAGCCGAAGCCGGTTCGCAATGGCAGTGAATGTCGACCGGAACGATCAGACCGCGTAGCGATCTAATCACCTGAACACAGCGGCGGGGCCGTCCCGGATTTACACCGGTGTTCCCTGTTTGCCCTTCGATGCATCAGCCGATGCCAAGGGCCGCCTCGCGTTCTGGGGCGAAGTCTACGGCCCCTGGCCAGGCTGTCAACAAACGCGGTCGTTACCCGCCAGCGCCTCTCTCCGAGCGTCGACACAACTGCTTCAGTCAACAGAGTTGACGTAGCTGGAGAAATAGCTGGAAAAGTCTGCCGGTTGCATCGCCTGCGACGTCAAATCGTGCCGATTGTGAGGGAGCCAGCAGCACGACCAGCACGGCACGACCGACCAGCACGGTCAGCCTGATCGGAACACCTAAGTCACTGGGGGAAAAAAACTTAGAGCCGACTCAAGCCCTTTTCCCCCGTCCGCCGATAGCCCCTCTGTCCCCCGGGGCATCACTGTGCCCGTCGGGCAACCAATGGGGGCGACAGCAACCTGAGTTTATCGAGTCACGGATTGGCTCGACAGGCCTGTCG
>RFVE01000180.1 GCA_009922585.1 Planctomycetia bacterium | reverse complement strand
AGCCGAGGTTGTCAGGCCATTCCGATGGTTCTCCGCAGGGGCCAAAGTGAGCCTTGCCGACGAAGATCGTGCGGTAGCCCACAGTCCGCAGGACACCGGGCAGTGTTGTGGTGGCATCCTGCACGCCGATCCACCGCCAGTCGGGCGGGCCGAAAGGTCCCCGGTTGTTCTCCTCTGATCGAATCCACTGGGTCACGCGGTGCCGGGCCGCATTCTGGCCAGTCAAGATCGAAGTCCGCGTTGGCGAGCAGACGCTCATGGCATAAAAGGTGCTGAAGCGGATACCTCGGCTGGCCAGCCGTTCCATGCTGGGGGTGCGGTAGAAGTCGTTAAGCGGATATCGCTTGGGGGCTCCGTTAGCGTCGGTCAGAAACGGCACCGAAGTGTCGAGTGGCCCCATGTCATCAACGAGAAACACAATGATGTTTGGTCGATCAGTCGCAGTCGCTGCCGCGTTAATGGCTGGTGTCGACAGAAGTAAGAAACAACCAAAAAGAGCCGCTACCAACATGCGGTGACCGAGCGAGTCCATGGGGTTCCTCCCGTGAAGAGTGACAAAAGCACACGATAGACTAATACCGTGGCGGGCTGCTGGCGACCCAGCAAAGGTGCTGTCCGGGCAGTGCCGCGATCGTTGTTCCAATGAGTGCCTCGTTATGCGGTTTCTGATTCACAGTGTGCGCGTGGCTGTTGTGGTCGCTCTGGCCCTGCTGGTCCACCGGGGGCACCAGCGAACGCTTTCTGACGCCGCCACGCACGACCTGAAGGCGACTTCTGTCGCCAGCCTGCAGCGGTTCCTGCCCGAGACGGCAGCGGTTGGTGCTGGCTCTCCCGCCGTTGAAGGTGGCTATGAACTGCTCGATGCCCAGGGGGAAGTCGTCGGCACCATGTTTCAGACATCACCAGAGGGAGACACCGTCATCGGCTTTTCCGGCCCCACGAACCTGTTGCTGGTCTGCGACAAAGACCTGCGGGTCGCCGGCATCTCCCTGCTCTCGAGCGGTGACACCCGCGACCATGTGGCAGCAGTCCTCCGTGATGAAGCGTTCTGGCAACAGTTCGTTGGCCGGTCGCTTGTTTCGCTGGTCGACCAGCACCAACCAGCCGTTACCACGGCCTCGGCAACCCTCACCAGTCTGGCGATTGCTGAAGCCATGAGCCGCCGACTTGGAGGTGATACCGCCCGCAGTCGCTTTGCCCAGCCGCCGAACCTTGCTGACCTGCAAGCAATCTTCCCCACCGCCACGCGTGTAGAAGCCGACCCCGGCGAGCCATCCGTCAACAGACTCTACGATGCCGATGGTGTTCCGCTCGGCTGGAGCCTGCGGACCAGCCCGGCGGCCGACCACGAGATTGGCTACCAGGGGCCAACCGACTCGGTGGTCGGCTTTGACTCCGCTGGTCGGGTCTGCGGGCTGTTGGTCTTGACAAGTTTCGACAACGAGCCCTACGTCGGGTATGTCCGTGACGACTGGTCCTTCCGCAAGCTTTTTGCCGGACGGACCTTCGCTGAGCTGGCGGGTGCCGCCCCGGGACTTGCTGATGTCGAGGGTGTCAGTGGCGCTACGATGACCAGCCAGGCTGTCGCCCGCGGGATCGTCGAGGCGGCCACTGCCGAAGCCGCCAGAAGAGGCCGGAAAAAACGTTCACTCTCCGTAGAGCTGGTCGCGTGGGCGGCCAGTGTCGACGGCCCCCAGTGGGGAGCACTGGCTGTTATCGCAGTCGGTCTGGTCACTGGTTTCAGCCGGCTACGTGGCCGTCGCTTCGGCCGATTGATCTTCCCGGTGGTCGTGCTCGCCTATCTCGGGTTCGGTGCCGGTGCGTTGCTTTCGCAGGCCCAGCTCTGGGGCTGGGCAGCGGCCGGCCTGCCACGAGGTGCGACGGTGCTCCTCTTCCTGACCGCCGTGGCATTGCTGACGCCGGTAACGACTGGGCGGAATATCTATTGTGCTCATCTCTGCGCCCACGGGGCCGCCCAGCAACTACTGGCCAAGGCGATCAGGCCGCAGCGGCGGCCGTGGCTGGCGAGGTGGCGACGGAGGCTGGTGGCAATGCTGCAGTGGCTCCGCTGGTTACCTGGCGCGTTGCTAGGCGTTGCCGCGTTGACAACAATCTTTGACCTGCCGCTGTCGATCGTCGATCTTGAGCCATTCGATGCCTATGTGCCGGCAGTCGCCGGCGGCGTGGCATTGGTGCTCTTCGTCGTCAGCCTGCTGGCCAGTTGTCTCTCGCCGATGGCCTACTGCCGACACGGCTGCCCAACTGGGGCCTTGCTTGAGCAGTTGCGGCTCCATGGCCGCAGTGACCGGGTGAGTTGGCGGGATGGCCTGTTGGGGCTCTGCCTGCTGGCAGCAGTGGCCGTTACCTGCTGGCCGGAGATTTTCACGCCATGATTCGCTGTGCCCGCGTGATCGGTCTTTGCGTCCAGTTATTCCTGCTGGCTGGTGCTGCTGGTGCTGCTGAGCGTCCAACTTTTGCCGGACCGGCCATGGGGACCACCTACCGGGTGACGCTCGCGCAGCCCCTCGCTGCCCAGGATCTCCGTCACCTTCATCGTGAAACAGATCGCCTGCTTGCCCGGCTCGACGAGCAGCTGAGCACGTGGCGGAAGGACTCCGATGCTAGTCGGTTCAATGCGGCAGACGCGGCGGTGTGGGTCGATGTCGGTGATGATCTGTTCCGTATCGTGCAGCTCGCGCAGGACCTGCATCGTCAGACTGACGGCCGGTTCGACATCACTGTCGGCCCCTTGGTCCGTTGGTGGCGAAGCCGACTGCGCGGTAGCCCGGGCGGTTCGCTGATCGAAGCTGAACCGCCCCGGGATCTCCTCGCTCGCATCGGCAGCGACCGGATTGAATCTCGGCGAATGACAGAAAACCGCCCGGGTGCCCTCCGCAAACTGGCCCCCGGGCTTGAGATCGACCTGTCAGCCGTCGGCCCCGGCTATGCCGTCGACCAGATTGGACAACGGTTGATTGCCCTCGGCTCAGCTGCTCATCTCGTTGAACTGGGCGGTGAGGTCAGGGCCTGGGGCCTCCGTGATAATGGCAGCCCCTGGCGGGTAGTCGTCCGCATCGCAGTCGCCGGTGGGATACAGCAACAGGTGATCGAACTGCCCGAGGGAAGGGCTGTGGCCGTGGCCGCGGCAAGCAATGATCGTCCCGTCATCGATCCCCGCACGGGGCGGCTTGGCCGAAATGAATCACCCGCTGATCTCATCATCTATGCCGACAGTTGCGCCGAGGCAGATGCCTTGGCGACGGCGGCGCTCCTAACAGAATGAGTCGCTCGTGATCTGCTCGAGTGGCGTTCACCGCTTAGCGACCAAAGATCTCAACGTCATCGACCCAGGCTTCACGATTAACCGCCAGCCGAATTCTTCGCTTGGTCGGATGGCCGATGCCTTCCGATGAGAACGAACCTGCCGTGGTCCCATCAATCGTAACCATCATCGTGGATCCCTCGATTCTGATTTCAATGTCATGCCACTGATCCGCCGTAAGCGACAGGGGAAACTTCCTTTCTTTCGCGGCCAAGAATTTCTGATCTGCTTTGGTGAGCTTCTTGTTCTTACTTTTCTCACGCATATCCAGCCGCATCCGCCCTGTCTTGAGGTCACGGATTTCCAGTGAGTCCAAACGGATTCGCGGCATGCAGATGTGGCCCGCGTGTACCGACTTTTCCTGCATGTCGGCAATGTTGACGCCGAGGTCATCGCCCTTGCCCAGCTTCACCCGCAGCCGGATGACAGCGTCATCAAATTCGACATCCTGAGTTACAGAGACTCCATGGTCTGCGACGTCAGCCATCTTGATGAACATGGCGTTGTCACGAAGAAAAACCTGCCGATGGATAAATCGGTGTTGATGCATAATCAAGTTTCTCTCCAAGACATGACGTGGACCCTCCCTTGGCGGGCCGTTTCTTCCTCCCACGCAGCAGGCCATATTGTGAACATTTCTTGTAGATGCCGGAAATCCCCCTGCATGCTGGTGCGGACGGCAGCACATGCCTGTGGCATCGTCGCGCTGACTGTGGGAACGAGCAGCCCCGCCTGGGCAGTGACCAAGCAGGTCGACTTCGGGCCTGACGTCTCGGCAGAAACCTACAAACAGGCCTCCGGTGACGAGCTCATGATCTACCGCTTCCAGCCGGCCACGCATGACGTGACAAAACACAAGCGGCCAGCAGTGGTCTTTTTCTTTGGTGGAGGATGGACTGGGGGTAGCGTCCAGCAGTTTGAACAGCATGCCCGGTATCTCGCCAGTCGGGGAATGGTGGCATTTGTCGCAGACTATCGCGTGAAGAGTCGCCAGGGGACCGGGCCAGATGCCTGTGTCGCCGACGGCAAGTCCGCTATTCGTTGGATCAGGGCCAACGCTGTTCGACTTGGCGTTGATCCAGATCGTATCGCGGCGGGGGGCGGTTCGGCAGGAGGGCATGTCGCAGCTGCCGCCGGCATCTGTGACGGCCTTGATGACCCGGCAGACCCGCAGGGAGGCATAAGCTCCAAGCCAAACGCCCTCCTCCTGTTCAACCCGGTCTACGACAATGGCCCCGAGGGCTGGGGACACGACCGGGCAAAGCTCTGGTTTCCACAAATTTCACCGGCTCACAACATTTCAGCAGATGACCCACCCACAGTTGTCTTTCTCGGTGGTAGCGATGCGTTGATTCCCGTCACAACCGCAGAGCGTTTCGACGCGAAGCTGCGGGACGCTGGCGTGCACTCAGAGCTTTGGGTCTACCCCAAGCAGCCACACGGCTTTTTCAATGAGTCGAAATGTCAGGCATGTTTTATTGACACGGTGTTGCGGATGGATGCATTTCTCGTCTCACTCGGCTGGCTGGATGGCCCGGCGGACCCCGAGACCCTGCGGGGGCTGCTGAAAAACCCATTACAGCGGCCAAACATCATCGTCGTGATGTGCGATGACCTCGGTTTTGGCGACGTTCATTGCCTCAACCCAGAACATGGCAAAATCCCCACGCCCCATGCCGACCGGCTGGCGGCTGACGGTATGGCGTTTACCGATGCCCACTCAGGCTCGTCGGTCTGTACGCCCACCCGCTATGGGCTGCTCACCGGGCGGCACTGCTGGCGAACGCGGCTGCAGCAGGGTGTAGTCACCGGCTTTGCCCCCTGTCTGATTGCTCCCGAGCGGCCAACGGTTGCTGGTTTCCTGCGCGACCAGGGCTATCGCACCTCAATCGTGGGGAAATGGCATCTCGACTGCCAGTACCTCGACCCGGTCACGGGCAAAATCTTGCTACGAAAGAATCACCAGCTGCCGCCAGTTGGGGCAAGCATTCCTGACGGCCCGGTGGACCGCGGCTTCGACTATTTTCACGGGTTCCACCACGCCCGGGATATGCGGGCGGTCATCGAAAATGACCGGGTGATCGAACATGACGATGAAGTCAACATGCTGCCTCGGCTGACGAGGAAAGCGGTCGAGCAGATCGACGCGTTCGCCAGCGGCAAGCAGCCATTTTTTCTCTACGTGCCGC
>RFVE01000179.1 GCA_009922585.1 Planctomycetia bacterium | reverse complement strand
ACAAGGGCGACCCCCGGCACTTTGCCAGCATGGTTCGGTACGTCGACAAGACCGTCGGCCGGATTGACGCCCACCTGCGAATGCTCGGGCTGCGAGAAAACACCCTCCTGATGTTCATTGGTGACAATGGCACCGACAAGCCGATCGTCACCCGGATGACTTTTGGTGAGGTCGCTGGCGGCAAGGGGTCACTGACGGACGCTGGCACCCGGGTGCCCTGCGTGGTCAGCTGGCCAGGGACGATCAAGGCGGGGCATGTGGTGTCTCACGCTGCCGACGTCAGCGACATCCTGCCGACGATCTGTGAGGCGGCGAGCATTCTGCCGCCGGCTGAGCTGCCGCTGGATGGCGCGAGCCTGCTGGCCAATCTCCACGGTGAAGAACAGCCACACCGGGAGGCAATTTACGTCTGGTATGCCCGTGATGGTGGACCTCAGGGGAAGGCTTTTGCCCGGACGGCCAGCTATAAGCTCTACGCGGATGGCCGCTTCTATCACGTCGCAGCCGATCGGCTTGAACAACAGAACGTGGCCGACCAACAGCTGACGGATGAGGTAGTCGCCATCCGGGCCCAGCTTCAGCAGCAGCTTGATCGCTATGCTGCCGTTGAACGCCCATCCGACTGATGCTGCCTCACTTTGTCAGCGGCAGAGGCTCAACGCGAGTAACGCGTAGCTTGTGACGAGGTTGGCGTCACCCTCAAGCCAGCGGGGGTTGTCGTTCACCCACGATCCATCGGGCTGCTGGCCAGCGATGATGGCAGCAGCCAACTCATCCCGCCAGCGGTGTTCGTTGCCGTCGGCATCACTGAAGGTCTCTTGGCCAAGGGCGTCGAGAGCCTTGGCCGCGGTGTGGAGATAGTAGTAGCGCCCGGCATTCCCCAGACCGGGGTTTTCAGCAAACGTATAGTGCCGCTTCAGCCAGTCCGTCGCCGCCACTACCCGTGGGTCATCCTTGGCAACACCGGCGTAGATCATGCTCTTGAGCCCCGCGTAGGTCATCGATCCATAGCTACGGAGCCCGCCAGTCGGCGTCTCACCGGCTTGGCTCTCACCGCCATTTGCCGGCGTGTAGTAAAAGCCCCCGTCAGGGTTCTTGGCGGCGAACGGCAGCGTGTTGTTGGGCCCCTCGAGGTTCTGTGTTCGGGACACAAAAATGAGTGCCCGCTGAATGGCTGGGTCGTCCGCTCCCGCCCCGGCTGATTTCAGGGCCTCGATCAGGAAGGCCGTGTTGGAAAGATCGGGCCGCTTATGGCTGCCGTAGCCGGCGCCACCGTAGGCGGGATCAGCTGCCTCGGCGCCCTCCTCTTCATCCCACTGGATGCCGCTGATAAACCGCCGGGCTTCGGCAATCGTGTCGTCATGGCGTCCATCAGCGTTGCAGGCGACCAGGGCCATCAATGCGATGGACGTTTCATAGTTGGCGACGGCAGAATCAGGCCGGCAGATGCCACCGCCGGACTGCCGGTGGGACAGCAGATAGGTCAGCCCCTTGGCGACAGCCGGATGGTCAGCCGGTGTGCCTGACTCCACCAGCGCGGTGAGAGCGAGAGCAGTCACGGCCGGGCCAACCTGCGGCGAAAAGCCACCACCAGGCTCCTGCCCCTGTTCCATCAGAAAGGTCGATGCCTTGGTAATCGCCTTCACAACGTCAGCCCGCTCGGCTGCCTGAAGGCTGTGATTTGCACCGAGGAGCACCCCGAATTCGGACAGAAGCACAACTGTCACAACACCGAAACGTTGCATTGGAAGCCTCCGGGTCGCTGACCAGAATCATCAACTGCTCCAAGTGAGAACACTGCTGATGAAACGTTGAAAGTCTCGCGGTTGCGGGCCAGGAGTCAACTGCGAAATCATCCTCGACGTGGTGAACAGTTCGCCAGCCGGTCGGGGATACCCCTGCCCACTTGCGTGACGTTCACGTCGGCCCTCCCGGCCTCCGCTCACTGCCTGTTCGCTGCGTTTTGCCCTCCAGGCTTCACTTGCTTCCAGAGCAGGATCGTAGGCAGGGGTGCCCCCGACCTCGTCGGCGAGAAGAAGATGGAAGCCGGGGGCGGAAGCGACCGGACCGGCGTGCAAGGTGACCGAGCGTCACGGGAAATCCGCTGGCTCTGGGGCTGGCGAAAGTCTCGTCGCACGGTCGAGGATACGCCCAAAGCTCCTCAAGCGTTCGCCGACCCCCGAGCTTCGTCAAACTTCACCCGCCCCGATGCCACCCGGTGACAGGATGTCGCCAATGAGCACCAGCAGAACGCCACAAACCTCGGCTTTGTGGCGTTCCGCCCAAGGAAAGTCGGGCAGGAGGCCCGAGCTTTCCGTGAAACTAGTTCTCGTACTCGACAACCTCGAGTTCTTCCCGTGACTCGGCGAGGTTATCGATCGTGTCGAAGCCGATGCTGGTGTTGGCGACGTTGAGCTTCTTGAGGGCAGGCAGTTTGCCGAGGGCGAGGAAGCTCTCGTCGGTCAGCAGGGTGCCGGCTAGGTTGAGTTCAACCAGTTGGGTCAATGTCAGCAGCGTCGGCAATGCGTCGTCCGTGATTCGTGTGGCTTTGAGATTCAGCAACTTGAGGCCGGTTAGCCCACCAAAGGCGGCGAGGGTTTCGTCGTCGGTCTTTGTCTCCCAGAGGTCGAGATAGGTCAGCGTGACCGCTTTTCCGAGCTGCGCGATGCCTGTGGGTGTTGCCAGTCGGCACTCACTGATGTCGAGCCAGTCAAGCTTGGGGAGTGTGGCAATCACCGCCAGGCCGGCGTCATCGAGCGAAGTGTCCCGAAGATTGAGCCGTGAAAGGTTTTCGAGCTTCGCCAGTTGGGCAATACCTTCGCCGGTCACATCGAGGCCCCTGATCCGCAAACGCTTCAGACTCGTCGCCGCTGCCAGCCCGGCAATGCCCTTGTCGTCGATCTTGGTGTAGTCGAGTTGCAGCTGCTCGATGGATGGCATGGCGGCCAATACGTCGAGGCCCCGGTTGGTAATACTCGTGCAGTAATTGACGTTAAAGCTCTTGAGCTTCAGGCCAGCGAGTTTCTCGATGCCGGCGTCGGTGACTTTGGTCTTCTCTAACTGAATGTCAACAAGCGATGGGATCCCACCGAGGGCTGCCAGTCCCTTATCGGTTGTGTTTGTGTTCCGCAGATCAATCATCCGCAGCTTCAGTCCGGTCAGCCGGCTGAGTTGGGAATCACTGATTGCCGTTCGACGAAGCCGGAGCACAGAGAGATTCGGGAGTGCAGCCAGCGCATCGATGACTGCATCGTCAACAAGGCGTTCGCTGAGATCGACATCGACGATCGCCCCGTCACGCTGCCGCTTAATCGGGCATCCGGTTGCCAGCAGGACCTCAGTTGCTCCCGCTTGAGCAGCTCGCGGGGAAGACGCCGAGAGCCCGGCAACGAGCGTGAGAATCAGGAACAGACGCGGCATTGGCGACTTCATTTGGACTGCCCGATGGTTTGGGTGATATGCTCCAGAAGCTTACATGTAAGCGAGCCTACTTCGTGAACATCTTGGGAACAACCATCGCCGTAAAGCGTTCACTGCGGTGAGCCGCTTCGACAGAAACTCCTGTTTTGAAACGTACCGTCACCTCGTCGAATAAAGGATTCCTCAATGGCATCTCGCTCTTCCCGTCGTCAGTTTCTCAGTCAGACCGCTGCCTTCGGAGCGGGTGTCGGCTTCTGGGCCGGCACGAGCCCGGTGCTTCGGGCCAATGACTCTGCCCTTCAGGGGCTTGCCGCCGCCTGCATCGGCGTTGGCGGGAAGGGGGGCAGTGACACCAGCCACATTGCCGAGCAGGGAGTCAAAATCGTCGGGCTCTGTGACGTCGATGGGGGAACCCTCGACAAGAAATCGCGTGAGTTTCCCGAGGCTGGCAAGTTCACCGACTTCCGTGAGATGCTCGATGCCCTCGGTGACAAGATTGACATCGTCACCGTCAGCACGCCCGATCACACCCATGCCGCTGCAGCGGTCAAGGCGATGCGGATGAAAAAGCACATCTATTGCCAGAAGCCACTGACCTGGTCGATTCAGGAGGCCCGACTGATGCGGGAGACGGCTGAACAGATGGGCGTTGTCACCCAGATGGGCAATCAAGGCACCAGCGAAGATGGCCTGCGGGAGGCAGTCGAGGTGATTCGGAGTGGGGCCATCGGCGATGTGACTGAGGTGCATATCTGGTCAAACCGTCCCGTCTGGCCGCAGGGCAAGGGCCGACCTGCCGGTGAAGATCCGGTGCCCGAGAATCTCAATTGGGATGCCTGGATCGGGCCGGCGCCAATGCGGCCGTTCAAGAAGGGCGCCTACCACGCCTTCAACTGGCGGGGTTGGGTGGACTTCGGTACCGGGGCTCTTGGTGACATGGCCTGCCATACCACGAACATGCCGATCATGGCCCTCAAACTCTTTGATGCTGATGCGGTGACGGCTGTCAAAAACCCTGGGCTGTTCGAGGGTGAGACCTATCCCGAAAGTTCACAGTTGCTTTTTGAATTTGGAAGCCGCGACGGCCTGCCCCCCTGCCGGTTCCACTGGTATGACGGCGGGGCATTGCCACCAGAAAGCATCATCAGCCAACTGCCCAAGTCGTTCCAGGAACGGGTTGCCAAGCAGCGGGAAGGGGGCCGCAAGACCAGCGGCGCAGTGCTGGTTGGCAGCAAAGGCCTACTGTTTTCACCGGACGACTACGGCGCCCGCTACTTTCTGCTGCCCGAGGGCGAGTTTGCCGAGTTCAAGAAGCCGGCTCAGACCCTGCCCCGCATTCCCTTCAAGGGGAGTGGTGATCAGCGGCAGAAGTGGGAGTTTGTCAGCACCATCAAGGGCGACTATGAGCCCGGCACCATGGCCAACTTCGGCTATGCCGGTCGTCTCACAGAAACGATTTTGATCGGTAATCTGGCCCTTCGAGCCGGTGAAGGGACGCGGATTGCGTGGGACGCCAAGGCGTTGAAAAGCCCCAATGTTCCCGAAGTGAACCAGTTCGTTAGCCGTGTCTATCGCGAGGGTTGGGAACTGGAGGGGCTGAACGGCATGTTTGCGGATGGTTTGGCAGGGCAAGCCTGCGTGAATTGCCGTCCGTCGAGTGAGAGGGCCAAACGGCGTCGAATCTTCCGGCGTCGCCGACGGTAAGCCGGGTTCAGAAAAAGCCTTGCAAAGTAGTTTTTCCCAATCAAACTATGGTGAGTCGGCAAACTCAGCTGAAGTTGCCCAAACCCGATTATCGTCAAGGAGATCGTAAGATGACGAGCTTGAAGCGTTCCCTCCTCGCCCTTGCGGTTGTCGCCGGTGGGCTCTGGAGTCTGCCGGCTGATGCTGGCCTGTTTTGCCACCGTGCGAAGGACTGCTGCCCACCTCCACCGAAGGTCGAGGTCTGCCTGATGATCTGCAGTCCCTGCGACGGCTGCCCGGTGCCGGTCACGCTTTGCGTGCCAGAGTGTTGCCTCTGTGAAGCACCTGCTATTTCGACCCGCTGCGCCCTCATTGGGAAGGGTGTCACCAAGGTCGAGTACTGCTGCTGTGGCTTCGAAGCCAAGATCCGCTGGGACCGCTGCGGTG
>RFVE01000178.1 GCA_009922585.1 Planctomycetia bacterium | reverse complement strand
TTTAGTCGGCCGCCACTGGCCGTCTTGCCGGCCAACTCGGCTGCAGGCGTCACGCCGTTGAGGATGGCCCCGCGGATCTCCGCGACTGAGATGCCGGGCTTGGCCGCCGCCAGCAGGGCGACCACACCCGTCACGTGGGGCGCCGCCATCGAGGTGCCCGAGAGCATGCCGTAGTTGCCGCCGGGCAGTGTCGACTTGATCGCCAGTCCCGGGGCGGCCAGATCGACGGACGCTGCCCCGAAGTTTGAGCTGCCGGCAAGGCTGCCGCTGGAGCTGTGGGAGCCGACCACGATCACGTTGGGCAGGTCATACCCGCCGGGATAGGCGGGGCTGAGGTCGGTGTCGCGGCCGTCGTTGCCGGCGGCGGCCACGAAGGTGATGCCCGCTTCGCCGTGGGCCCGGATCGCGGCCTCGACCACCAGCGAGAAGTTGCCTGCCTCCCATGAGTTGTTGGAGGCGATGATGTTGATGCCAAAGTCCCGCCGCATCCGGGTCGCATAGTCAAGGGCCGCCAGCATGCCGCTGGTGTAGCCGGCCCCGCGATCGTCCTGGAACCGCAGGGCCATCAGTGACACCTGGGGAGCGACGCCAGCGACGCCGATGCCGTTGTCGGCTACCGCACCGATCGTGCCCGCAATGTGGGTGCCGTGGCCGTAGCCGTCGAGTGGCAGGTTGTCGTCGTCAACAAAGTCCCAGCCGTGGATGTCGTCGATGAAGCCGTTGCCATCGTCATCGATGCCATTGCCGGCAATCTCACCGGGGTTCGTCCAGATGTTGCCGGCCAGATCGGGATGGTTGATGTCGATCCCTGAATCGATCACTGCGATCACTACCTCGCGGCTACCGGTCGTCAGCTGCCAAGCCTCGGCCGCAGCGATGTCGATGCCCGCCGTGCCGTAATACTGGCCAGTGTTTTCCAGTGCCCACTGGTCAGGGAACAGCGGATCGTTGACCGTTGACGGTCGGAAGATCACATCGGGCTCGACCCAGGCGACGGCCTGCTGGTCGGCAGCCCAGCCCAAGACCTCGGCAGCTGAGACCCCCGGGGCGTGGAGCGAAAAGCTGCGGCGGCTGATCGCGTCCAGTTGCCAGCCGGGGCTGATTTCGACAGGCACGCTCTCGACCGCCGTGTCCCAGCGGCCAACCCAGTAGTCGTCACGGACAGCTGGCAAGATGCCAGCATCAATGTCAGCCACCCAGTCGGGGATTGCCGCAGGGGTGGCCGTGAGTAGCCGCCGCGGTTCCAGCGGTTCAGCCGCAAGGCAGGTGGGGTGAGTCCGTCGGCGAGAGCGGTGACGGATGAAACGTGTTGAAACAGTGAGCCTGTCCATGGCGGCATCCCTGCGGGTTCGGAGCATTCATGCGACCGGTCCGCGTACCGTGCGGTCCGGCATGGCGGCTCGCCGGGGGAATGACCTTTCGTCTCTCGGTCAACAATTTCTTCCCCCAAGCAAGCTGTTGGCATCCTTGAACTGCCGCGGCTCCTGGCAAAGACCCGCGGGCTGTCGCAGGGCTGGACCCATTGGTGCCGAGCAGTTGCTAACTCTCTGGAGACCAAAGGGTTTGATAGGCGAAATAACTGCTGCCAATCGCCCCCCAAAATCCGTCACCGTCCCGAGTGGACACCTCCTCGAAGAAAAAAATTCATGGCGGGTTGATCCGTCAGCCGAATCAATACGCAGCCAGAACCCCACCAGCGAGGGGGTGCGGTTCTGGGCGAGGGAGGCTTTGGCCGGCACCTGGGCGGGAGGGATTCACGTTCCGGTGCCGGCCAGTCTTCGCTTTACCTGGCATCACCAAACTTGGGAGCCGAACGATGCGATCGCAGGGGGAAATCGAAGCGGCGATCTGTGACATCGTTACCCGTTTCCAGCAGGAGTACATGGGGCGTGGGCCACGTCGGGTGCACACCCACCTTGTCGAGAACAAATTGTTCGTCCATCTCGATGGTGTGCTGACAGCTGCCGAACAGCGACTGATTGAATCACATCACAACGGTAACAGTCGGGCGGCAGAACTGTTGAAGCAACTCCGTGGGCATCTGGTGCTGGCTGGTCGGCAGACGCTCGAGGCAATGGTGCGGGAAGCGACTGGGGCTGAGCCAATCAACGTTCATCACGACATCAGCACCGTGACAGGGGAAGAGGTGATCGTGGTCACCCTCGCCAACCCGCCAGCCTGTCGCGAAGCGGGGCGCCCCGTCCGGTCACGGCAGCGTCGGTGAGTCCTCCAAATCGGTTGTCGAGAGGCGTTCGGCGACAGGATCCGCCGGCGGCTGGAGCCGAGTAACGTCCCGGTCCGGTCGTCGGCGGATTCTTGTTTCGCTGGTGACATCGACCACGCCATGGCTCGCCTGTGATTTTGCTTTTCAGCGCAGGTGCGATCTCGCGACTGCGCAGTGCGATATTGGCAATCACCTCAACGCGGTCGTCAGAAAAATCAGTTCCCGGAAAGAAACAGTTCATGCGAAGAGACTGAATCGCCGAAACGAACACCAGCTAAACCCCTCAAAGGAGGGGTCTCGTTCGCGTGTTGTGGTCCGTAACCATCGCATCCGCGGTGTTTCGTTTCGAAGGGGGAGAACAGGCAATGCAAGCTAGACAATGGCATCTTTTCCAGCGGCGTTTGTGGAGCCGAATCGACGTTGAGCGAAGGAACGATGAAAAAGTTCTGTTCCCGCAGGCTGCTGCGAGGCCCCGCGTTCGCCCGCTTGCCGTTGGCGGCCCAACCGCTCTGGACCCGCTATGCCCTGACCGACGCCCTGTTTTGGGGCCGCGACAATCAGACCATCAACCGGCCACTCATTGTCGGGGCCGGTAACCCCAGTGACGTGCGACTATCAACACAGGATCTGCAGTTTCCATTCAGTGAGGGTGTGCGAGCCTTCTACGGCAGCCGCAACCCCGACCTGCGGGGCTGGGAGGTTGGCTACTTCGGCGTCTACGGTCAGTTCGCCGACGCCTTGACAGCCACCACGCCACCCGACTTCATCCAGTTTCCTCCACCCATCGGCAACGTGCTGACCGCCGATGCTGAGTCGGCCGTCGTTACCTATGCCTCGACGGTCAACAGTGCCGAGATCAACGTCTTTAGCACCACGACCGAGTTGTTGCGAAGAACTGGTGGCTGGCTGACCGTCGACTGGCTGGCCGGTTTTCGCTACATCGGCCTTGAGGAGGATTCGTCGATCGTGACTGAATGCTGTCTAACCCCGACCTCTTCGATCTTCACGCCCTATCGAGTTCGCACCCGCAACAACGCCTTCGGCGGTCAGATTGGTGCCCGCGGCCGACTGACCTGGGATCGCTGGGCCTTCGAGAGCTGGGCTAAGGCGGGCATCCTCGGCAACGCCCAGAAGCAGATCCAGGATCCGCTGATTGACTACACCGGCTTTCAGCAGCGGGCAGCCCGGTCGGCCACCGGTAGTGAAGTGAGCTTTGTGGGCGACATCAACCTTTCGGCGATCTACCGGCTGACTGAGGTCTGGGGTATCCGGGCCGGCTATAACCTGTTCTGGTTCACCGGTGCGGCCCTGGCGCCTGACCAGTTCGATTTTGCCAACACCACCACCGCCGGCACCGGCCTGGTCTCCGGCGGTGGCCTGTTCATGCACGGTGCCAACCTCGGCCTCGAGGCCCGCTGGTAGAACGGGACCGAGGGGAGAACTTCATGCTGTTACTCAGCCTGTTGGCGACACTGTGGCTCGCGGTTAACGTCAAAGTGTTAGGCCGTCAGAATCCGTGATGAAGCACCACGAAGGCACGAAGGACACGAAGCAGGCCGCAAGCCTGCGGATCGAAGCTGCCGATTCCGAACTTGCCATTTTGGGTGGTACCCCTTCGCAGCCATCCGCTATGGATCCCCTGCCTCGAAGCCCGAAGCGCAAGCTGAGGGAAACTGCGGCTTCACGATCAACCCGCCGCATTCCCGGAGTCCAGGTCCGAGGTCGGCGGGCGTGAGCATTTCGCGCTACTGATCGTCACGAATACATCCGCTGCAACAACGGTACTCCCTGCCTTTCCTTCCCGGTAACGGCAACTTTTTGTTCCCCACCAGCTCAGCCGATTCGAACAAGCTAAGTTGTGGGGACCGACGAAAGCCGCTCACCCGGGCACCCGCAGGATGATCGGGGCGATCCGCAGCGGTGGCTCGAGGAAGGTGGAGTTGGGCAGGATGCTCGCGGAATCTGAAATCCGGTCGAAGTCAAGCACGCCGTTGGTGCCGCCGCCGCCGGCTGCTCCCTGAACGCCGTAAACATTGTCGACGACGCCGTCCTCATCAAGGTCGAGGGCAGCGGCAAAAACCCGGGCCTGCGGCTTGGCGAAGTCGCGGAACGCGGTGATCTTGGCGAGCTTCGCGCCGGTTGCCCCGCTGAAGACATCGACCGTTGACTGGCCGCCTACCCCCATGCCGACAAAGATGTCGAGGACGCCATCACCGTCATACTCACCCACCGACACCGTGCCACCGCCACGGAAGTCCTGCGCGAAGGCAAACAGGGTGCGGACGACCGTCGGCTTGCCGGTGACATCGACAATCTTCACTCGGGCCCGCTTGCCAGCGTTCGGCAGGCTGATGATTTCAGCCTTACCGTCGAGGACATCAGAGACTTTGACTCCGTTGACATAGGTGCCTATGTCGGCCCCCGCCACCATCGTGCCGGCGTTGTAGGGATATTTGTAGGCATAGAAACCGGCATACTTTTCGTCGATGACCGGGTCGGGCAGCGTGGGATCAACCCGGAAGATTTTGACGCGGCCCTGGCCGACGGACTTGCCGGCAATCAGGTCGTTGAAGCCGTCGCCATCGACATCGGCCACGGCCACCTCGACGCCGCCGGAGTAGCCGTTGACAAAGGGGATCGTCCGATATTCCATCAGCTCGACGCCAGCCGGCGTGAAGACCCGGATTTCTCCCAGTCGGTTCCGGCCATTGGCCACCACCACCTCGGCGATGCCGTCACCGGTGAGGTCACCAGAGGCGACCCGTACGCTGCCGTTGAAGGTCGGTTCGAAGGCGAGGAACTCCGAGATCAGGTCGCCCGTCTCGGGGTCAAGGATCCTCACCAGCGGTGGCCCATTGCAGCCGTCGTCGCTACCGATAAGCAGGCCGCCGACATCCTGCGTGGGGTTGATCGGGCCGTCATAGGCGCTGATCCAGCGGGCGGTCACCACCTGCTCACCAAGCGAAGCAATGGCATCGTTGATGACGTCCTCTTCCTGGTCCTCGACCGTGAGGGCCGAGATTTCAAAGGTGGCCGTCCCCAGAACGGCAAGATCGACGTTCTTATCAATCGGCAGCGTACTGTCAGTCGCCGAGTTCGGGCTGCCGTCAGCCGGCCCTGATCCCGGGCTGTAGGTGACCGTCCAGCTCCAGCTGACCACATTGCTAGGCAGGGCATCGAAGACGTTGACGTTGCTGGCGACGCTCGGCCCGTTGTTCGTGACGACAACGGTAAAGTTGACAAAGCCCCCAGCTTTATACGTTAGGTCACCTGTTTTCTCGATCGAAAGCCCTGCCTCCCCAACGATTTGATCGGTCACCGTATCGGTCGCTGTGTCCTCAGGGCTCGTCACCGT
>RFVE01000177.1 GCA_009922585.1 Planctomycetia bacterium | reverse complement strand
ATGATCGACATTCATCACCGCTGAGAGCCAGCGCCATTCCTTCACGACGCTCGATCGCGCTGCCGCATTGAATGCGATTCAGAAGCGGTCTGCGTGGATGGCAAAATTCTCCGCGTGGTTCCGCTCTTTCTCACCCTTTTCTGACGTTTACGGGGCGAGTAAGTCCGTGACTTGGCGTGAAGGGGTAGCCGAAGCCAACTGTTCGGCTGTTCGCGACGGGCAAGATACTTCTGAAAGTCCCGTTGACCGTCCTATCTCCAACCGCCGCCAGCCGTGACGTTCGGGTTATACCTGTCAGGGTGATGAAGCCGGCGACTCGCAACGGGAATCAGCCCTGAACCCCTGTCGATCAGCGACTACCCACCAATCGTTGGTTAGGGTTCTGTAGGCCCACCTTCCGATTGCCTTTGCCCGCCCTATGCGCCGACCCATCGCCCATCGCACCGGTGTTCTGCTGGTTGGGGGCATGTGCTGCGCAGTGTTCGCCCAGCCCAGCCTAGCCCGTGAGCCCACAGCCAGCGTGCGCAACCGCGAGCGGGCCGCAGCGGTTCCGGCGGCGGTTGTCCGCCGTGGGGATGAGGCACTCACCCGGCTGAACTGGTCGCCCGTGCCCACGCCGCCGGCCCTGCCGACTGCCAGCCTGCTCGGGCTGGCGTCACCCCGACTAAGCAGCGGAGTGACCAGCCGCCAACTGGGTGGCCTCAAAACGGATGACGGGCGGCTGGCGGGCCTCGGTGTGCTTTCGCCCCGGATCGCTCCGGCCGTGGTGCTGGTTCGCTCTCCCCCCGACAGCCTACGGGAGCGGCTGCTTTACGGTATCGCCGTGGTCTCCCCCAGGGCCGCTGTGGCAATCGAGATCCTCCGGGAAGGTCGCCGCCGGCTGCGGAGGCAATAGCAGGAACTCTGGTAGCCATCTCTGGAACACAACTCTCCAGTCGCTTATCTGTCGCTGTCTGACGGCGGCCCATGCCACAGGCTGGGACAGAGGTGCACGCACCGCCCCGGCGTCACTCCACCAGATGACAGGCCACCTCATGGCCGGAGGCGATCGTTCGCAGGGCCGGAATCTCGCGGCTGCAGCGGTCCTCCCGGAGCGGGCAACGAGTGTGAAAGGGACAGCCACTGGGCGGGTTGACGGGGCTGGGCAGTTCCCCTGTGAGCACCGTCCGCTGCCGCGTCTGTTCATGGGCCGGGTCGGGCAGCGGCACAGCCGAGATCAAAGCCTGAGTGTAGGGGTGCAGGGGCTTGGCGATAATCGTCCGGGCGTCAGACAGTTCGACGATCCGACCAAGGTACATCACCGCAATCCGGTCACTGACATGCCGTACCGCAGCCAGATCATGAGCAATAAAAATCATCGTGAGCCGCAACTGCTCCCGCAGGTCCGCCAGCAGGTTGATGATCTGGGCCTGGATGGAGACATCGAGGGCACTGATCGGCTCGTCGGCCACGATAAGTTCGGGTCCAAGAGCGAGGGCCCGGGCAATCCCAATCCGCTGCCGTTGTCCACCGGAAAACTCATGTGGATAGCGGCGAAGCGCTCGTGGATCCATGCCGACAGTTTCCAGCAGCTGCTGGATTCGCTCACGACGTTCGCCGCCACTGGCGACGGCAAAGTTTCGCAGCGGCTCCGCCAGAATCGCCTCGACCGTCATCCGTGGGTTCAGCGAGGCGAAAGGATCTTGAAAGATCATCTGCATCCGTTGCCGCAGCTCCCGCAGCCGGCTGTCCCACCCCCAGCGACCGCCCCGTCGCTGCCAGAACTCGTGGAGTGGCTGGCCGTCGAAGACCACGCTGCCGGCCGCAGGCCGCAGCAGCTGAAGCACTGCCCGGCCGGTGGTCGATTTTCCACAGCCACTCTCACCAACCAGCCCCAGAGTCTCACCGCGTGCCAGCGAAAAGTTCACGCCATCAACGGCCCGCACCTGGTCACCGCCTCGGCCGAACCAGCCTCCCGACCTCGGCACAGAAAATCGCACCGCCAAATCGCGGACATCTAAGAGCGGCTCGGGGGACATGGGCGATAGTGGGTCCACGGCAGTGCTTTCAGTGCGGATGTGCCAGGGCAGGAAGGCCCACGGGGAAAACCTCAATCAAACCGGTCGGTTTGTCCACGGGCGGTGGGAACTGCACCAAGAAATGCAAGCAGATCCCTAATCTCCCGGTCGGTCATTCGATCGATCAGACCAGCGGGCATCATTGATGTTGGCACCTCCCGCCGCTCGACAATCTCGGTTTTCAGGAATGAACGCTCGTGGCCGGCGGCATCGCGATAGAACTCCCTGCCACTCCGTCCTCCCTTCCGCAACAGCAACCCGGTGAAGACCTCACCACGCTCGGTCACCAGCATCCGCGGATGATACTGCGGCGCGACGTCCCGGCTCGGTTCCAGTAATGCCTGCAACAGGTGCTGCTCGTCGTCCTGGAGGGCGACGATCGACAGATCCGGTCCCACCGCTCCACCCCGACCGGTATGCCGATGACAGCCGATGCAGCCACCAACCTGACTGTGGTGAAAGATGCGACGGCCGGCGGCTGGGTCGGCTGGTGGTCCAACAGTTGTCAGCCGCTGCTGCCAAGCCCGGGTATCGGTCCGGGGCGGTCGATCCTGCTGCAGACTGTTCGGATCGACGACCGCCGCAATCAAGTCAGCAGATTCCGGGAAACGCTGACTGAGTTGGCCGATCGTCACCCGGTGCTCTGCCGGAAGCGAGCCGAACCGGAGCGAGCGGAGTGCCTCCTCGCGAATTGGTTTTGCGTTGGCCCCAGCCAGTTCCATCAAGAGCGGCAGTGAATCCAGGTCGTCTGTCACGAGCCCGGCGATTGCATCAGCACGGTCCTCAACGGGAAGGGACGTGTCGCTGGCAAGCTGCCGCAGGAACTGCTGAGCCAGGGCATCGCCCCGCACGGCCAACGAGCGGATAACCTCCCGGGTGAGCAGCCGATCGTTGACCGCCACCAGGCTGGTCAACAAAGCCGCCGTCAGCTGCCGCGAGCCGGGATCGAGCAGGCGAAAAGCGAAGCTGCGAATCCGTGGTGCAACCTCCGGGTTGCTGATCTTTTCAAGCAGCATGGCCTCATCGGTGATCCCCGCAGCGGCCTTTCCGGCAAGGCTGTTGAGGGTTGCCAGGCAGGCTTCAAAAATTTGGTAGTCGAGACCAGCATCGCGCAGCAGGGCCTCGACCCGCGGCCGCTGGTCCTGCAATTGCTCGTCGGCAATCCATCGCAGCAGCTCAAACCGGACGGCGTTGGCCGGCTGGGCCCAGAAAAATGGCAGCCACGGCCCGGGGTCGGTGGCGGTCCGCCTGACAGCCAGGATCAGCCTGGCCTGATCCTCGGGAGAAAGCCCGACAGCCCGCTCAGGGGTCCAGTCATCCAGCCGCTGCGACCAGGCGTCAATGGCAGCCAAGGAAAGAAACGGGTCGTCGCTGCGGGCCAGTTGCACAACCTCGGTGTCGCTCTGTTGAGCACCACCCGCCCGCAGTCGTTCGGCCAACCGGGCCGCGGCGGTTGGCGGCGGAAGTTCCGGTGAACCGATCCACTCGGCCCGGTCGGGGTCAATATCAAGCCGCCAGAGCCGGCCAAGGCCGTGGAGTTCATAGGACCGATCGACCCAGTCCGTGAGATAGAACCGGGTCGGGCCTGCTGCGGCGATACCGACCGGCCTGAAATTGTCGTTGCCGGCAACCAAAGTCCTGCGCTCGGTCGTAAAGCTCGCACCGGCAGGACGGAGAGGATAGAAGTCGATTCGGTTATCAGCCCAACTGGGGACGATGAGACCGTTGCCGAGCACCGCCACACCGCAGGGAGCCTCACCAACACTGTGGATCATCGGCAGCGTCCCAGGAAGTTCGCCATTCCAGCAAACGAATGGGTGGAAAGGTGATTTGCCATAGGCTCGCTGATAGCCGTAGTCGCCCCCCTGAACGATGTGCAACAGCCGGCAGGGCGGCCGGGCCCCCGGATCATTCTCCGCGGCGAAGATGGTTCCGTCCGCACGAACAGCAAGTCCAAAGGGATTCCAGAGCCCCCGGGCAATCCGTCGCAGACCAGTCCCATCGGCCCGGCAGCGAAAGATCCCTCCTTCACCAGTCCCCTTCACGCTCGTTCCATCCACTCCCGTCAGGGTCCATTCCTCAGCAAAATTCTCGCCCAGTGAAAAGAGCAGGTCGCCGTCAGGAGCCCAGGCAAGGCCACTGAGGCCGTTGTGGGGATAGTCGGCCTCGGTCTGCAACGTTGCCAGCAGCTGTTCCTCATCCCCGCTACCGTCACCATCGGTATCACGGACCCGAAGCAGCCGGCTGCGTTCGGCCAGATAGACGAACCCCTCCGGACCAAGCTCCAGGTCCATGGTGGCCGTGGTCTGCTCATAAAAGACCTGCCTGCTTCCATCCGCAGCAAAGACCAGCACCTCGTCATGCTCCGGTCCCGCGTAGTCACCGGGGCGAAAGTGCGTGTGGCAGGCGACCGCCCAGACATTGCCAACGGCATCGACATCAATGCCCGTCGGCGTGACGATAGCCGGCTGCTCGGCAACCAGTGTCAGGGAGACACCAGGAAAGTTCGTCGTGATCTCAGCATCAGGACCAGCGTCCGCAAGCACCCGCGACGTGATGCCGAGGACCAACAGGCAGATGAAAAAATAGTGCATGCAATCAGACTCCTTCCCAGCAGACAGCTCGGTGGGTGGCAGAGGCTCTCACCGCCTCAGGATACTCCCGCCGGCAACGGTCAGCCGCCAGGGAACACCGCGGATGAAACGGGCAGCCACTGGGCAGATGGCCGAGGTCGGGTGGCAGTCCGGGAATCGCTGTCAGCCGTTCCTGCAGTGGCGTGTCGATTCGCGGCATGCTCGCAAGCAGCCCCCGGGTGTAGGGATGCAACGGATTGGCAAAGACCTCGGCCGTGGACCCCTCTTCCACAATCCGTCCGGCATACATCACCGCCACCCGGTCCGCAGTGCCGGCAACCACGCCAAGGTCGTGGGTGATGAGGACGACGGCGGTGCCGAACGCGGCTTGCAACTCCCTGATCAGGTCAAGAATCTGGGCCTGGATCGTGACATCAAGCGCTGTCGTTGGCTCATCGGCAAAAAGCAGCTCCGGGCCGCAGAGCAGGGCCATGGCAATCATCACCCGCTGCCGCGATACCAACCCGCGTGAGCATCTCGATCGCTGCCTGGCGGGCGGCCGCCGGCGTCGCCCCTTGGTGAACTTCCAGCACCTCCGTCAGCTGCCGGGCAACAGAGAGGTAGGGGTTCAGTGCCGTGAGCGGATCTTGAAAGATCATCGCCAGCCGGTTTCCTCGAAGCTGTTCAAGCTCACGTTCGGTCAGTGAGAGCAGATCTCGTCCACCAAAATGGACCTGGCCCGACGGATGCACGGCGGGCGGTGTCGGCACCAGCCGCAGCGCCGACAGGCAGGCGACGCTCTTGCCCGAGCCACTCTCACCAACGATGCCCAGTGTCTCCCCTCGCCGTACCGTAAAGCTGACCCCATCAACCGCCTTGACCACACCGTCATCGGTCTGAAAGTGCGTCCGCAGGTCATGAACCTCAAGGACGGGTTTGGCATCAACGGCCACTTGGCGATCCAGTTGCACGCAATCCTCCATCAAAACCGAAGCTGGGATT
>RFVE01000176.1 GCA_009922585.1 Planctomycetia bacterium | reverse complement strand
TATTTCATCAACCTCATCGATGCGAACAACTTTCTTGTGATCGACCCGCCCGTTGATCGCAAGACCCTCACGCGGAAGGAACTTGCATTTGCCGATGTGGCCCACAAGGCGAGTCGGCCTGAAACGGCTGCCCCTCGACCCGAGCAGCGGCGGCAGTAGCCCCCGCAATCTGCTGCTGGCAGGCCCAGGGGGGCATCGGCGGCACTTCACTGGATACTCGCAGTTGCCCGCTGACGAGCAGCGTGGTACTGTTGAGAACACGGATGTGATGCAGGCGATGCCGCTGCAAGCATGAGCTTGTTTGTACGGCACTGCCGCGATCGCCATCTCTCGATGCGACTGTGTTTCGCGGGGTCACCAGCTGGTGGCCAAACCAAAGCAGAAACACCTTCTTGCCGGGCAGCCAACGATCCATCGCCGGGATCCGGTGTGTTCCGTCAGCCTGACGGCACCGAGCTACCCGCCCTCCGCCCACCCTGTTCGCCGGTCAGACAGCTGCTCTGCGCAGCTGCTGCTGCGGACGCTCTGAAAGCATGCCATGACGATCAACCAGACTTCTTCCCGTAACTCCAGCTTCGCCGACCTCGGGCTCCAGCCCGAACTGCTCCGTAGTCTCGCCGACGAGGGTTACACCAGCCCTACACCCATCCAGGCAGCAGCGATCCCCCAGGTGCTTGCCGGCCGCGACCTGTTCGGCTGCGCCCAGACCGGCACCGGCAAGACTGCCGCCTTTGCCCTACCGCTCATCCAGCAGTTGCGGGCTACTTCCCGCAAGCCCGGTCCCCGGCGGTGCCGCACGCTGGTATTAGCGCCGACTCGCGAACTGGCCGCTCAGATCTATGAAAGCTTCGTGGCCTACGGCCGGCATGCCCGGCTAACCGCCGCCGTGATCTACGGGGGCGTTGGCCAGCACCGTCAGGCCCGGGCCATGATGCCTGGCGTCGACGTGCTGGTGGCCACCCCGGGCCGGCTGCTGGACCTGGTCAATCAACGGCTGGTCGATATCCGGGGCGTCGAGTTCCTCGTCCTCGACGAAGCCGACCGGATGCTCGACATGGGCTTCATCCACGACGTGCGACGGATCGTCGCCATGCTGCCAGAGCAACGGCAGACGCTCTTTTTCTCGGCCACCCTGCCGACAGCGGTGCGAGAACTGGCCGACACCATGCTCTGCGATCCGCTTGAGGTGAAGACCACGCCGCGGTCGACACCGGCAGAGACGGTCAGCCAGTCGGTCTTCTTCGTACCCAAGCGGGAGAAGAAACCGCTGCTGATCAGGCTGCTGCAGGAGGAGGCGACTGGCCGGGTGATCGTCTTCGCCCGCACCAAGCACGGCGCTGACAAGCTCCAGCGGGATCTCACCAAGGCCGGCATCAGCACCGCGGCCATTCACGGCAATAAGTCGCAGGCTCAGCGGGAACGGGCCCTGGCGGCCTTCAAGTCAACGCAGCCACCGGTGCTGATCGCCACCGACATCGCCGCCCGCGGCATCGACGTCGATGACGTGGCCCACGTGATCAACTATGAACTGCCGCACGAGCCGGAGACCTACGTCCACCGCATCGGTCGTACCGGTCGGGCCGGCCAGACCGGGGCCGCAGTCAGTTTCTGTGATCACGACGAGCAACCCCGACTGGTGGCAATTGAGCGGCTGCTTCGCCGGGCTATTCCTGCCCGCAACCAGCGGCCGGCTGCCCCAGAGCAAGCTGCGGCTGACTCGCCTGGAACCAGCCGGCACCGGCGACGACCAACTCGTGCCAGCAGTTCAATCCACACCGGAAACCGCGGCCGCAGCAGCAGTGGAGTAGCCAGCAAGACGCCACGGCGTTCACCCCGGGCAACGCCGGCAGACCGAGTGGCGGGGGGCTCCCAAGCAGCACCGCCAGCCACCCCACCGGCGGCTGCCAATTCCAATCGCAGCCGCCGGCATCGCCGAGCACTTTGACAGGACCCGTGATAAATTCGTCGCAGCCGAATCGAGCTGCGACCTCGAGACGGTTGGTGACACATTCCTGCATTTGTGAAAGATCGGACCGGTACAGCCCGGTTTGTCACAAAGAATCGGGACGGTGATTGCCCGGTCACTGGCATCTTGACATCACCATGCAGACATTCGACGTAATCGTCCTTGGCCTCGGCGGGATTGGTTCGGCGGCGGCGGTGGCGCTGGCACGCCGCGGGGTTTCGGTGCTGGGAATCGACCAGTTTTCACCCGCTCACAGCCGGGGGAGTTCCCACGGCCGAGGGCGGCGGAGCTTTGGCAGGAACGTGAAAGCGAGACAGATCGGCAGCTTTTCGTTCGAACGGGTGTTCTGCTGGCAGGGCCAGCCGCTGGCGATGTGCTGAACGGTACGATCACGGCAGCGACCGATCACGACGTTCCCGTTGAAATACAGTCAGCAACGGAGGCGATGGCCCGCTGGCCGATGCTGCGATTCCCGATTGAATGGTCAACCATCTTCGAGCCAGACGCTGGCTGCCTGTTCGTTGAAGCATGTGTGCGGGCCCAGCTTCAGGCAGCAGATGCGGCTGGCGCTGAGCTTCGGCATGGCACCGTCGTCCGGGAGATCTTCTGCAGGGAGACCACCGTCGAAGTGGTGACCGATACCGAGCGGGTGGTGGCCGGCCAGCTTGTTGCTTGTCCTGGCCCCTGGGCGAACGCGCTTTTGCCGTTGCCCGGCGTGCCCCTCACCGTGCTCCGCAAATCCCTGTTTTGGTACCGGCCGACTGACGCCACAGCCTATGCCCCAACCAACATGCCTTGCTTCGGGGCCGATACACGAGGAGGGTTTTTCTATGCCACGCCAGCGTTCGATATCCGGGGAGTAAAGGTCGCCGAGCACTCAGGTGGCTTGCCACTTTCCGGGCCGGGGGAGCTCAATCGGGCCATCGACCCGGCTGAGCAGTCGGCCGTCGAAGCCTGGGCGGCAGCATCGATTCCAGGGCTCGGCAACGAACGCAGCGGGCACACGGCCTGCTTCTATACGATGACCCCCGACAGTCATGCTGTTGTTGGCCAGCATCCAAATCATCCACAGGTCAGCATCGCAACAGGGTTTTCAGGCCACGGCTTCAAGTTTGCACCGGTAATCGGCGAGATCCTTGCCGATCTCAGTTGCGAGGGCTCCACCAGTTTGCCGGTTGACTTTCTGTCCCCAAGCCGTTTTTCCCGGTAGCTCAAGGTGCCGCCATCGCTGACACGACGAACACTGAGCCCAAACATGTTTTTGTCTACGGCACGCTGCGACCACTCCTGGCGACGGGGGAACCCCGCTTGCTGGTCGAGGCCCTGCGGAATGACGGTCCAGCAATTGTGCAGGGTCAGCTGTTCGATTTAGGTGATTATCCCGGTCTGATTGCAGGGCCGGGAACCGTGCACGGCGACCTCCTGGTGGTCGATATCGCTGATCAGCTGGCCGCCCTCGATGCCTATGAGGAATGCGACCCCCCGAGCCCACTGTTCAAACGCGAACGGACCACCGCTTGGCGGCCCGACGGCAGCATGGTGGCCGTTTGGGTCTACCGTTACCGCTTGTCAGTCGTCGGCGCGGAGCCGATTGCAGGGGGTGACTACGCCCTTCACAGGCAACGCGCCTCGGGATGCAGCGACCGACCGGAATGAAGGGTCGTTGCCGGTCCGGCGAGTGTGCTGGCTTTTCAGGCAGTGTTCCTCAGCACTGCTCGGTTTCCAGGCGGCTAGCGAAAAACGCTTGCAAATGAAACCCCAATTTTTAAGATGCAGGGGAGATTGATTGGGATGGCACAACATTTGCTGCCGTTATCGCATTGCCTGAAGCATTTCAGACACCGACCAGGCGGCTGCATCCTGCCGGATCAACCGGGTTCATTCGAGCCTGGCAGGTTGCAGATCGATGTCGCGTCGTCCTGCAGTCGACAGGCTCCACGTTTCCACCCCTCTTGCAAGTAAGGACACGCTTCAGTCATGAGCACGAAGACGAAACTTGAGTACATCTGGCTCGACGGATACAAGCCCACCCAGAGCCTGAGGTCGAAGACCCAGATTCGGAAGGACTTCGGTGGCACCCTCGAAGAATGCCCGATGTGGTCTTTCGATGGCAGTAGCACCCAGCAGGCTTCAGGCGGTGACTCTGACTGTCTGCTGAAGCCGGTTGCAATCTACCCAGATCCTGGCCGTAAGAATGCCTACCTCGTGATGACTGAAGTGCTCAATGCCGACGGCACACCGCACGAGTCGAATGGTCGGGCAACCATTGATGACGACGACGATACCTTCTGGTTCGGCTTCGAGCAGGAATACTTTCTCTGGTGCACCAAAAACAATAATCCGCCGGGCTTCCCCGCTGGTGGCTATCCAAAGCCGCAGGGGCCCTACTATTGCTCGGTTGGGGCCAACAATGCCCATGGCCGAGCCTGTGTTGAAGAGCATCTCGATGCCTGCCTCGAGGCTGGCCTGAATGTCGAGGGCATCAACGGCGAGGTGGCTGCTGGTCAGTGGGAATACCAGATTTTCGCCAAGGGAGCGAAGGAAGCAGGCGACCAAATTTGGGTGGCCCGCTACCTGCTCGAACGCATTGGGGAAAAATACGGCTATTCCATCGAGTTGCATCCCAAGCCCCTTGGAAAACTCGATTGGAATGGCTCGGGCATGCACGCCAATTTCTCGAATGAATTGATGCGGACCTGTGGTGACAAGGAGGTGTTCATGAGCATCTGCGAGGGCTTCGGAGGTGTCATCGACCGCCACATCAGCGTCTACGGTGCTGATAACGATCAGCGTCTGACGGGTCAGCACGAGACGCAGAGCATCAACCAGTTCAGCTATGGGGTTTCAGACCGGGGAGCATCAATCCGCATTCCGGTTGGGACCATCGAGAACGGCTGGAAGGGACGTCTTGAGGACCGTCGGCCGGCCTCCAATGCCGACCCTTACAAGGTTGCTGCGGCCATCATCAAGACGGTTAAGGAAGCCATCAGCACGGCGGCTGTCTGAGCTGAAGACCCTCAGTTGCCACTTACGAACAACCTCCCGGGGGCCACCGGTGCCCGGGAGGTTGTTTTATGCCTCGTAATCAATCTCACGCAGGGCTTCGAGCATTTGTCGCATCGTCTGAAACCGATCGGCCGGGTTTTTGCTGATCGCCTTCATCACCACCTCGTCGAGTGCCTTTGGAATCTGCTCCTCTGGCCGTGCGGCTGAGGGGGGCGGTGGGGTGTCGTGGATGATGTTGTCAAATGTCTCCTGGATGACCCGGCCGCGGAAAGGTTCTCGCAACGCTGCCACCTCGTAGAGCACGACGCCAACGCTGAAAATGTCGCTCCGCTCATCGACTGTCGCCCGGTTGACATTGACCTGCTCCGGCGACATGTACAGCGGTGTGCCAGGCCGGTCGCCTGCCATGGTGAGCGCCTGCACCTGTTGGTGCTGCTGGCCGGCCACCAGCGGATGAACCGGACCGTCATCGGGTTGCCCCCAGACCTTCGCGACGCCCCAGTCGAGCAGAATCACTTCACCAAAGTTGCCCACCCAAATGTTCTCGGGCTTGATGTCTCGGTGAATCACCCCCCGGGCATGGGCATACATCAGGGCCAGGCCCGCCGTGGCCACGATCTCCACCCGCCGCCGGAGGGGAAACTCGCTGACGCTCCCGGGGACTGCCTGGGCCACCCGCTTGAGTATCTCAA
>RFVE01000175.1 GCA_009922585.1 Planctomycetia bacterium | reverse complement strand
CGCCGCGGCCACCAACGGCAAAGTAGATCGCACCGTCCTTACCGATGGTCATGTCGGTCAGCGGCAGCGCGTTTCGGGAAACGAACTCTTCCTTTTCGGCAGTGTAGGTTGAACCGGCCGGTGTCAGGTGAATCGCGTACATCGTGCCGAAGGTCCAGTCGCAGATGAAGAAGGCCTGCTGATACTTGGCTGGAATCTTCGCGCCGTAGCCAAAGCTCGCCCCGACCGGCGAGCCGGGCCCGATGTCAACTGCCGCCGGTAGGCTGTCAGGAAAGGCAGCCGGCCACTTGGCGGTGCCGCTCCGCCAACCCAGTTCACTGCCACTGGTGGCATGGTTGACCCGGGTCGGCCGGTACCAGGGCATGCCGAAGTCCCACTCCATGTCGGCGTCGTAGGCAAACAGTTCGCCGTCGGCGTTGAAACCAAAGTCATAGGGGTTCCGGTAGCCGCTACTCCAGAGTTCCCACTGCTTGCCGTCGGGATCAGTGCTGACGATGAAGCCGCCCGGGGCAAGCTTGCCGGTGGCATGCCCGTTGCCGTCCCACATCCGGCGGATGATCATGTCTTCGTCCCAATTGGCCGGCAGGCGACTGGTGCCATCGGCGGCCAGTTCAACCCGCCGCTGGTCTGGCCGGATGCCTGCCATGGTCTGTGGCTCGGTCACGTTCTTCACACCGAAGGGAGGGTCGGTATGGTTTCCACAGATAATGAACAGCCGTGTGCCGTCTGGTGAAAGCAGAATGTTGTGGGGGCCATGTTCACCGCCACCAGAAAAGGTCCGTAGTTTTTCGACAGCATCCAGCCGGTCATCGCCGTCGCTGTCGGTCAGCCGGTAGAGCCCGCTGCCTGTGCCGCCATTGCAGACCACGTAGAGACAGTCGAAGGCCCAAAGCATGCCCTGGGCTCCAGTGATGGCCGCCGGTACCTTTTCGACAACTGTTTCGGTTGAACCATCATGGGCTGCCGGTGTGATTCGCACCAGGCCCTGCCCCTGCTGGTCACTGGCGTAGAGCCGGCCTCGAGGATCGGTGGCCAGCGACACCCACGAGCCGAGTTCATCGCGGGGAACGACGAAGAGCCGCTCGACCTGGTAGCCCGGCAGCACGTGAAACGGCTGGTCATTTTCCTGGACCGTCTCACCAGGTGCGACTGTTGGCATCAGCTCCCGTGGCTGTTGCCACTGCTTGGGCTCGTCCGCTCTGGAAGCAGGGAGAGCAGCCGCACAAAAAATCGTCAGTGCGAACACGAAACCAGAACAACGGAGGAGGAGCTGTCGGGACATCGGGTTTCTCCGAAACTGAGGAAGCGTTTGTACGGACAAGCCTGTCGCTTGTGACAGGAACGTAGATTGCCAGCGGCTGGCTCCGCTGTACCTTCATGGAAACAGATGTTTCCTGCAGGACTTCTTATGGACAAGCGTAGATTGGATGGATCACTTCTCCAACCAAAATGGGCGAAAAGATTGATACCGGTCAATGTTCTGCCCGGAACCACACGCACTCAGAGGAGCGGCATTCCCCGCATTCCTGCTGTCCACGTCACGGCTGATAGCGAATGACGGTTGGCGAGGACGTGCTGCCAACCGTGTTGACCGCAATGACGCTATAGGTGCTGCCGGAGGCGGTTTCGGGGAGGGTAAAACTCATTGTTGCGAGCGGCTGGGTTGGGGTATCGCTGTAAAGCAAATTCTGAAACAGCGGCCGACCGTAGCGATTTTGAGGTTGCTCAGGAACCTGGGCAATGCTCTTCCCATCCTGCTCAATTTTGAAAAAGGCAAGGCCGCTTTCAGGGTCGGCCTGGCATGACCATCGGAGTTGGTTCCCCTCGATCCGCAGATCCGTCGGACTTGGTGGCGGCGTGTCATCAGGGATGGCGGTATCTCTGACATAGTGCGTCCAGGCCGTGGCGATCCGTTCGTTCGGGAGCCACGCGAGTTGCTCACGTTCAGTCGTGGCATCAGCAGCAGGCCAGGCTTTGTGACCCGCAACTTCGGCCAGCCATGCCTTGTCCGTTGGCATCGGCTGCAGCGGTCCACCTGCGGTGGCTGGCAGTCTGGCGGTCAGGCAGGCGTCGAGCCAGGGGATGGCGAGATACCGCTGGTTGCCACATTCGTGGCTGGTGAGCGGGTCAACCGCTACGCCGAGCAGACCCCCTTTGCCACGCACTGCGGCGAAGAAAGCTTGGTTCGCTGGCCAGACGCTGGCAAACCGACCTTCCTTGACGGTGACGCCCTCTTTGGTGCCGGGGTTGCACATCATCGGAACACCGAGGGCGGCATCGACCAGCGTGTGCGGCTTGATCTGCGGCCGCTTGGGATTGGCTTCAAACAGCGGCACGCCCGACCGCAGCCACGTAGCGATCGTCCGCTCGGGGAAGAGCAGGGTCATCCCGCCAGCCCAGTGGCCACCACCACTGTGGCCCCAGAGGGCCCAGGGTGCCGTCGCCAATTCTGGATGCCCGGTTCCCTGAGCAAACTCGTTGAGGGCCCGCTGGAAGGTCTGGGCTGAGCCGTTCCGTGGATCACACCACATCTGACAATCAGCCTGCTGCGGCTGCTCGTAGGCCGCCGCGATCAGGGCGCAGTCATGCCGCCGCGCCAATGCCTGCCAATGCAGGTCGTACGCACCGGTCAGTCCGGAGGAGCACGAGCCCTCACCGCAGCCGTGCTGATGTACCACCAGCCCACGAATCTGCTGCACCCCGGGGGGAATCCAGATGGTGTAGCTGACGGGAAAAATCAATTCATCGGGCTGCGTGGCCGCCTCGTAGCGGATCCGGTGATAGGGCGGTTTCGCGTCTGGAAAAACATCGTAGGGGGGCTGCTGGGCCAGCAGTGGTGCGGCGACAAGCAGTCCGAGCGATACCAACCAATGCGTATGGAAACGGTTGACCATCATGATTGCCGCAGCCTTCACGCTGCGTCTCTGGTGAGAAAAAGGTCTGACGTCGGCTAGTTGTTGTCCGCTGGAGCAATTGGGATCTGCACCTCGGAAAACTTCATGAACCCTGGCACCATTGGGCTGTTGTAACCGAGGGTTCGAGGGCTTCCGGCTGCTTGCCACTCGGGGTGCTCAGCCAGCCAAGCGGTCAGTTTTTCGTAGCCGCGAAGAAAGGTCTTCTTGCCGTAGCTGCCCCGCAGCCCAATCGAGACAACCTTCACCTCTGGAATGTCCTCAACCAGCACGCTGGCATCTTCGGGGTCGGCCCCCGCCTCGCCCAGGGTTGGCTGGCGATAGAGAAAGGCCATTGCATTGGGCTCGCCGGCTGGCTTGCCTCCAGCATCGGCCACCGCCGCCTTGCCGCCCCAGGACATCTCAACGGGTGCCGTCATCGCGATGTCGTTGCGCTTGATGTGGTTGAACAGCTTCCAGAACATGCCGTCGGTGCCACCATCTGAACGCACCCGAGCCAGCCGATGGGCTGGGTAGGTCTTGAGGACCACCTCATCGACCGGTCCAGCGGCTGGGTAGCCCTCTGGCAGGTTGGCCTCGGAGACCAGCCACGGCTTGTCGGTGTCGCTGGCGGTCGGTTCAGCGGCACCGGCCTCAGCAGCAGAGATGCCCAGTAGGGCCAGCAGTGTGCACCATCGTGATGACCAGCGTTTCATCGGTTCAACTCCTGTCCCTGAGGTTGTGGCTTGTTTTCCAGGGGCACAGATACGGGCCAACCGGGAAATTGCGTGGGCTTGCCATCGGCTCCTCGGCTGGTAAACCGCGGAAAGCATTCGAAGGTAATGGTTCGGCCGGGGAAATTGAAACGGGCCATCCCATAACCGTCAGCCCGCTGTCGCTCATCACTGGTGTCGGCTGGATTGGCGTAGGCGACCATCGTGATCTTGTTGCCGAGCCCATCTTCAAAGTCACCGGTCCAAGGCAGTGGACTGCCGGGCACCGGATTGGGACCGGGCTGCTCATCCTCGGGATGCCACCAGCGGCCGTAGATCGTGTTGACCAGTGCTGGTGATGTGAACGACCAGGGTCCATCGCGATAGTCGTCGATGCCATGCTGCACGACGACTGCGAGATGCTGATCGCCGCAGAGGTGAACCGCCCCGGCCCGTTTCAAGATTCGAAGCGCTGCATTCCGTCCTGACTGCGGCCAGCCATTGCAGTCGAGATCGGCCAGCAGTCGGTTGTCGGGATTGCCGTGCAAGTGAACGGCACCGCAGAATGCCGTTTGCGAGAGGGCACACTTGGCCCGCACCCCCTGCCAATCATCAGCCCACGTGTGAAGCCAGTTGAGCTGACGTTCCCCGAGCAGTTTCAGCCCCGGCAGGTCGATTGCTGCGCGATCATAGTCAGGATCGACGATGTGATCTGGCCGGGGGCCCATTTGCGGAATCGTGCCGTCTGGGCCGGTCTTGAACTTCCGGTCTTCGAGGATTGCAAAGTCGATACCACCCACAACAAGCCGCGTGAAATAGACGCCGATGCCACCCTTGATCGGTGCTGGATCGACCGGGTCAGGTAGGTGGGCCGTCTGCTGCCGCTGGACCATATTGACGTAGCTGGCTGGATAGAAATAGCCGCCACTGGCCCCGGCCGGGTTGGTGGCCCGGCCACCCCCGTTGCCCCAGAGGTTGGCCTGACCGACGTCATGGTCATCGGGAATGGTGACGGTTGGACGGTCGCGGATGATATCGCGAAACTGCAGGCCGAACTCGATCCAGCCGCCAGTGTGCTCGGTGTGCCGGTAGGTCTGGTCACCGGCGAAGAAGAGCAGGTCAGGGTCGGCCGCCCGTAGGCCATCGATCAGTTCCTGCCGTTGTCCCGGTGTCCGCGATGAGTTGCAGGACATCACAGCGACCGCGATCTCAGGCTTTGCTGCCGGATCAGCACGAATGCTGCCGGGAAACGCTGCCCGCTCTCCATGCAGTACCCGATACGGAACGGTCTGGGTGGCATCCCAGCCTTCAACTCGGAAGCTGGCGTCCCAGCCGGGGTAGTGCACCACCGCGCGGGCAACTTCCCGCCAGCCATCACCGTGGTCGACTTCCAGTCGCACCGTATTGGGTTCACCCGGCTTGAGCGGAAAGAGCTGTGTGGAAAGTTTAAGTGTTGAATGCTTGGGATCACCCGGTGGGACAGTGAGCGTGTAGAGGGCAAAAGCGATCGTCTCATCACGGGGCACGTCAAGTAAAAAGGGGACGGCTGGACCTCGGCGTTTTTTCTGCTGCTGCTGGTTCCGTTGACGCGCTGCCTGCGCAGCAGCCGGTGAGGCAGACGCCTTCATCCACCACTGGCCGGTGGCCCAGCTATCGAGCCCCGGAAAGTCAGGGCCAAAGGGCTGCGGATCGAGCACATCTGGCACGACAGCCTCGGCAGCCGGGCTGGCAGCACTGCCGGCCAGTACCATCATGAGGGCGGCAATACCAAGCGAGTGGTAATGGGACATCGGTCAGTGCTCCTGGAAGAGTCTTGCTGTAAGAGCCGGTCGTGCGCGGACATTGCTGGAGGCTAGCCGCCTCTGGAAAAGCCGCTCATGACCGCCGTCTACGAATAGTGGATGGCTGTCAGTCTACTGCGGCAACATCCGACCTGCTGAGGGTTTTCAGTGTTGACGAGCGCCGTATCCGATGCCGTTAGCTGTTCGTGGAAAAAGTCATCCAGCCAGGGCCTTTTTCACTGGGGCAACGCCCGAAAACGCCGAGGGGTTTCGGGGTTGCCGATCGCCGCATCCTGCGGC
>RFVE01000174.1 GCA_009922585.1 Planctomycetia bacterium | reverse complement strand
GAAGAGACTGGCACGAAAGCCAAAGCTTCTGCCGATTCGGACACAAATGACAATGACAACGATGACACTCTGACCGAGCAGGTCGAGAACTGGTCAGACGATCCCGTGCGGATGTATCTGACCCAGATGGGTGAGATCCCATTGCTCACTCGTGCCCAAGAGATCTATCTCGCCAGGCAGATTGAAACAACGCGGGCTCAGTTCCGCGGCAAACTCCTGGAGTGTGAGTATGTCTGCCTGAACGCCTACAAGGTACTGGCCCGAGTCCATCGCGGAGAACTCCCGTTCGACCGCACGGTGCAGGTCTCGGTAACGGACCGATTGGAGAAGGAACAGATTCTCGGACGGTTGCCGCACAATCTGCGGACACTTGAAGTTCTGATCAAACAGAACAAGGCCGACTATCGCACTGCCCTCTCAAAGCGGGCCAAGATGGGTGAGCGCCGTCTGGCCTGGGCCCGACTCGGCCGCCGCCGCAAGCGGTGCGTCCGCCTGATCGAAGAACTGGGCCTCCGCACCCAGCGGATTGAGGCGATGATCCCGACCCTGAATGGCTTCGTCAGTCGGCTCAAGGAACTGAAGACCAAGATCGACGCCCACAAGCGAACCAAGCAGCCCCCCTCGGCCCGTCAGCAACTGGTGGATGAATACCGCGCCATTCTCAAGGCCTGCCAGGAGACGCCTCGCAGTCTGAAGCGTCGCATGAATGAGATCAACGAAATCTTTAATCGGTACCAGAAAGCCAAACGGGGGCTTTCCGAGGGCAATCTGCGGTTGGTGGTTTCAATCGCCAAGAAGTACCGCAATCGTGGGTTGTCGTTCCTCGATCTCATTCAGGAAGGCAATGCCGGCCTGATGCGGGCGGTCGACAAGTTCGAATACCGCCGTGGCTTTAAGTTCTGCACCTACGCCACCTGGTGGATTCGGCAGGCGATCACTCGTGCGGTGGCTGACCAGAGCCGGACTATCCGGATCCCAGTCCACATGGTCGAGACGATGAGCCGGGTCCGGAACGTGGCCCGCCAACTGCTGCAGGAGTATGGCCGTGAGCCGACAATCGAAGAGATCGCCGCTCGGGCCGGCACCCCGGTTGACGAAACCCGACGGGTGACAGCAATGAGTCGCTATCCCATCAGTCTCGATCGGCCGGTGGGCAACAGCGAAGACAGCCACTTCGGTGACCTGCTGCCCGACACCGGTGCAGAAAACCCAGCCGTGGGCGCCGCTCAAGAGATGCTCCGCAACCGGATCAGCAAGGTGCTCAAGAGCCTGTCGTACCGTGAACGAGAGATCATCAAACTCCGTTACGGACTCGGCGATGGCTACAGCTACACCCTGGAAGAGGTGGGCCACATCTTCAAGGTGACCCGCGAACGGATCCGGCAGATCGAAGCCAAGGCAGTCCGCAAACTGCAGGCCCCAGCCCGCAGTGAAGAGTTGTCAGGCTTCCTGGACTGACTTCACGGAAAGCTCGGGCATCCGGCCCGACTTTCCTTGAGGGCGGAAAGATGAAAAGCCAAGATTTTCATCCTTCCGCTGGTGCTCATTGGCGACAGTTGCTGTACGGAAAGTATCGACATCCGGTCGGTCTTTCCTCGTCGGGCCTCCGCCCGCTGGTGATCATTGGCGGCATCCGACCGCCGGCTGGCACGGGGTTCATGCACACCTTTAACTTCACGGAAAAGCCCCGGGTTGGCACCCATTCGCTGGTGTTCATTGGCGGCAGCTGCCTTTCGGAAAGTACCGACATCCGGTCAATGGTGTTCGGCACGGATTCTGTGTTGTTTTTGAGGCACTGAAGAAGGGTAAAACCACCGGCCGCTAGCCCGGGGATAGCGTTGCGTGTTCCCCGGCCTGCGGCTTTTGATAATCCGCCGAGCGGAACAGAATTCCGGGAAGCCCGAGGCGCGAGCCGAGGGAATGCGTGTCTGGATTCAAAAAACCCGGTCTCCCTCAGATTGCGCTTCGGGCTTCAAAGCACGGGCTTTTTCTCTCTGGTACAGGTGAAGCCTCGCCATCAAAACGTGCAGCAAGACGGAGCGTCGTCTGGTAGTCATTGGCGGCATCTGGCCGCCGGCTGGCAGTCGGGTTGGGCGAGAAGGGAGCGACATGGAACGCTCCCCTCGTTCAGTCACTCCTGCCTCTCGGATTCCAAGCCACATCAGCGTTGAGCAGCGAGGGGGTGCCCATGCCCACGAGCGAGCTACGGAAGCAAGCGGAGCCAGGATGGCGAAGCGAAGCGGACGTGCAGTGAACGAAGGCCCGGATGGCCTGAGTGAACGTCAAGCGAGTGGGCGTGGGCACCTCCGAGCGGATGGCTGCTGGCTGCACGGAAAGCACCGACAGCCCAATGCAGCAAGACAGGGACCGGCGGCTGATTTACACTGGTTGACTCCCACAGCATTCACCAAGGAGCCCACCGATGTTTCGTCCCCTCGCCGTCCTTGCCATTGCCGCTGCCGCCAGCCTCGCCACCGCTGCCGAGCCGGCGGCCTTCACCCGAACCACGATCGACCTCGGCACCGTTGTCAGCGACCTTGAGGCCTCGGTCCGCTTCTACACTGAGGGAGTCGGCTTTCAGGAACTCAACGGGTTCGAGGTCTCGGCTGACCTCGCCGGCGCTGCCGGCCTGACCGACAATAAACCACTGAGTGTTCGCGTCCTCGTCCTTGGTGAAGGGCCCACTGCCACCAAGCTCAAACTGATGCAGGTGACTGGCACAAAACCCCGAACGGGCGACAACACTTTTATTCATTCCCATACGGGGTTTCGCTACCTGACCATTATGGTGGCTGACACCGCCGCTGCCCTCACCCGACTGGAAAAGATCGGCGCAAAGCCACTGGCCAAGTCGCCAGTCACCCTGCCGGAAAAGCTGGCCCCGGGTATGTCGCTGACGTGCGTGAAAGACCCCGACGGCAATCTGGTGGAGCTGATCGGGCCAACACCGTAAGGGATGGCTCTCAGCGTCAGGCGGCCTTTGCCGGGATGATGCCCGCTTGCTCCAGCCAAGCGATCACCCGCCCGGCAAGTTCCGGCGGGTTCCCGGTGGTCGAGTCGACCACCAGTTCAGCTGCCGACGGCTCTTCATAGGGATCATCGATGCCGGTGAAGCCTTTGATCTCGCCGGCTCGGGCTTTCTTGTAGAGGCCCTTGGGATCTCTCCCCTCGCAGACTGCGAGCGGAGCCTTGACGAAGACCTCAATGAAATCACCCGGGGGAAGCATCGCCCGGACCGCGTCACGGTCACGACGGTAGGGACTGATGAAGGCGGTGAGTGTGATGATGCCGGCCTGTACGAAAAGCTCGGCGACGGCGCCGATGCGGCGAATGTTTTCAGTCCTGTCCTCCGGGCCAAACCCCAGCCCAAACCGTTCGGCAAAGACCGCTCCATAACGGGGCTCAAGCAGGGCCGGTGAAGCCGTCAGGCCATGACGGACGTTGTCGCCATCAAGCACAAAACTACGGAGGCCGAGGGCGTGCAGCTGGCTGTCGACCGCATTGGCCAGGGTACTTTTGCCGCAACCCGATAGGCCAGTGAACCAGACCACGCAGCCGCGATGGCCGGCGGCCGTTTCCCGATCAGAGCGGCTCACCGAGCTCGCGTGCCAACGCACATCGACCAGTTCACGGTCGGCTGGTATGGAGCCACCCGTTGAAGATTGAGGATCAGCTGCCATCAAGAATCCTTTCTCTCAAGTCGATTCAACAGGCCAGCTGGCCCGCGTTGCAAGTGAGCGAGCGGCCTACCAGCCACCAAGCTCCACCGTTTGGCTGAACTGAGCGGCCGTGCCGTCAGGCTGGCGTCGTTCGACGAGCAGCTTGACTGTCTCACCCGGGCCGTGCTGACCGATCAGCTCGGTGCAGGCATTAAAGTCGGGCACCGGCCGCCCGTTGATTTCAACGATGATGTCCTGTGGGCGGAGACCGGCCTTGTCGGCGGCTGAGCCGGCCTGCACCCCACTGATCAGACACTGACCCATGAGCGGAGCGCCGGCGATGCCCAGTTTGCCACCCTTGCGAACATCGATTTCAGCACCAGGTAGCCGCCGCTGAAGATCCGCGACCACCTCATCAGAGAAACCGGTGCCAAACAGGTCAATCCGTTCGACCCGTCGGAGTCGACTGAGGACAGTCGCGGCTTTCTCATCCAGCCGCACGCCGTGAAAACTCACGTAGGTGAGCTGCCGCAGCCGAGCCAGTAGCCGCAGGGCCCGGCTGTCTCCCCGCCAGTTCTCATCAATCTCGACCCGCAGGCCCAAGGGACCAGCCTCATCAAATGTCGCCCCGAGTTGCTCAAGCATCGTGCGGGCCGAGACGGCTTGAGTAGCGTCGTGGAAATCGAGTGCCACCTCAGCCCGCTGGGCGATGGCCAGGTCGTCTTTGCCGGCGAGCTGTTCGAGGCCCGCCTCGGCTGCGGCGGCCAGGTCGTCCTCGTCGCGAGCGAGGAACTGCCGCAGAATATCAACCGCCCGCAGGGCTCGTTCTGGGTCACCGGCAACCGCTGCCGCCACCAGCGGCTCGACCGCGGCTGCACCCAGCGCGGCCAGCTGCTGCGAGGCCGCTTCACGAGCGGCAAACTGTTCATCACCCAGCTGCTCGATCGCAGTGGCGATAGCTGCCTCTGGGTCGGCAGCTGCAGCCGGCAGCATTCCCGCAAACGCCAGAGCCACCCCAATCACACCCACGGCAGGAGGCCAACAGCATTCGCGTTGAATCCAACACTGAACCATAGGGGCGTTGAGGCACGGGGGCCGAGGGGAAACAGGCCGGCAGACGGAAGTCCGAACAACCTCAAATATATCACCCCAGCGGGTGTCGCTCGCGGCCAGTTTGGACGGGCTACACTTGATTCCGCCATCCTTTGTCACCCGGGCACACCCGATGCAGCTGCCGATCCTCGACATTTCCGCCCCCGTCAGCCCTCCGCTGCCGATGCACCCCGACGATCTCGCCGCCCGCAACTGGGATGCGGTCGATGTGGTCTTCGTGACGGGTGACGCCTATGTCGATCATCCCAGTTTTGCCAACGGGCTGCTGGCCAGACTACTGGAGTCGGCCGGTTTCCGGGTGGCAGTGCTGGCCCAGCCTGACTGGCGGAGCTGTGACGCCTGGCGGCAGTTTGGCCGGCCGCGGCTCTTCTTTGCCGTGTCGGCTGGCAACATGGACTCGATGATTAATCACTACACAGCCAACCGGAAGGTCCGCAACGACGACGCCTATTCCCCTGACGGCCAGATGGGCCGGCGGCCCGACCGAGCCACCCTCGCGTACTGCCAGCGGGCCCGTGAAGCCTTTCCCGGCACTCCAGTGGTGGCCGGCGGTGTTGAGGCAAGCCTGCGCCGGATCGCCCACTATGACTACTGGAGCGATACGGTGCGGCGGTCGATCCTGCTTGATGCCAAGGCCGACCTCGTTGCCTTCGGGATGGGCGAGCGGACGATTCTTGACATTGCTCGGGGGCTGGCTAGCGGCAGGACGGTCCGCGAACTGCGGAACCTTCGTGGCGTCGCCTATCGGCTGGGTGCGAGCGAGCCGGTGACGGCCGATGCCCAAACCCGCGAGCTACCCGCCTTCGAGGCGGTGAAGACCGACCCCCTCGCCTTCTGTGAGATGACCCGAATCGCTCACCTTGAAACCAATCCGCACAACGCCAAGCGGCTGGTGCAGCGGCATGGCCGGGAGGCAGTGGTGATTAATCCACCGGCACTGCCATTGGACGAACAAGAGATGGACCGGGTCTATGCCCTGCCC
>RFVE01000173.1 GCA_009922585.1 Planctomycetia bacterium | reverse complement strand
GCATGCCGAAGGCGGTCTCAAACGACCGGATGCGGGCTTCCAAGGCCGCATCGAGTTCCCGCTCGTCAGCATGCCGCCGGTTCATCATCGCCAGCCGTTCGAGTTCCAGTTCCTGCAGGGCCGATGACGCGGCCCTTCGGTTCATGTTGGCCACCGGTACTGGACCGGGTGCAATATGGGTGCCTTGATGGCAGCCGGGCAGGAAGTCGTTGCCCCAGGTCTGGCTGCCAGCGTAAGGGGACTGCGGCGCGATCGCCACGAACGAGGGCAGGTTCTGGTTCTCAGTGCCAAGACCGTAGCTGACCCACGAACCGATGCTTGGCCGGGCGAAGGTGAACGACCCGGTGTGGGTTTCAAGCGTCGCCTCGTAATGGTTGGTATGGCTGGAGTGCATCGAGTTGATCACGCACAGCTCATCGACAATGCCACGGGTGTGTGGGAATAGATCACTGACATATATGCCACTTCTGCCGCCAGGAGCAAAACGCCAGTGGGGTTTGATGAGAAACCGCTCGTATTCACCGGGCTTCTGCCCCCAGTGCGGCGTGGTGATTTTCTTGCCATGGTCGGCAATCAACTGGGGCTTGTAGTCAAACGACTCGACATGCGACACGCCACCGGTCATGTAGAGAAAGATCACCGACTTGGCCCGAGCCGGATGGTGACCCGGCTTCGGCACCAGTGGCCCAATTGCAGCCGCGGCCGCGGCCTCGTCGGCAAGCAGGCCGGCGAGGGCGAGGCTACCAATACCGCCGGCGGTGCAACGGAGCAGCTGACGGCGGCTTAGGGATGACTGGTGCATGGCAGACATTCTCAGGGCTTTGGGGCGGCGAGCGAATCAGTCGACAAACAGGAATTCATTGGCGGAAAAAAGTGTCCGACAAAAGCTTGCCCAGGACTGCCGCAGCCGCTGATCAGCCGGCAGATCGGTGGTTGCCACCGCGGCTTCGCAGCGGGCGAGATAGGCGGTGGCCTCGGCAGTCTCGGTATTGGTCGGCCAGCGGCCAAAGGCACGGCGATAGGCCAACTCGATGCGAGCAGCCGGGTTGGGCTCGGCAAGCAACTGGTCGGCAAAGCCCAGCGATTGCTCGTGAACCAGCGGAGCGTTCATCCAGAAGAGGGCCTGCGTCGGCACCGTCGTGGCATCTCGAGTGGGCGTGGTGGCGTTGGGATCAGCACCGTCAAAGAGGGCGAGCAGTGGATGCCGGGTGAGCCGCGGTGTCATCAGGTAGACACTCCGCTTGGCCGTGTCGTAGCGGGCGACAAACGGCCGGTGCTGCGTAAAGCCCCAGTCGGGCACCGGGGGAAAGGGGTGCCCCTCGGCCGGTGTTCGGTCGAGGCTCCCGCCGAGCAGCAGCAGCGAGTCACGGATTTCTTCAGCTGTCAGCCGCCGGCGGTTGAACCGCCAGAGCAGGCTGTTGTCAGGGTCGGCAGCTGCGGCCGCTTCGGACCTGCTGCTGGCCAGTTGATAGGTCTGCGATGAGAGAATGAGTCGGTGCAGCCACTTCAGCGACCAGCCGTTTTCGATGAGGCGACAGGCCAACCAGTCGAGCAGCTCGGGGTGGGTTGGCTTGGCCCCGCGGACCCCAAAATCATTTGAGGTCGCGACCAGCCCCTCTCCGAAGTGATGCTGCCAGACCCGATTGACGATGACGCGGGCGGTCAGGGGGTTGGCTGGGCTGGCAATCCAGTCGGCCAGTTGCCGCCGGCCACTGCCCTGTTCTTCCGGTGGCAGCGGCATGCCCCCGAGCACGGAGAGGAACCGCCGGGGCACCACGTCACCAAGCCGATCGGGTTCACCCCGCTTCTGAATGCGGGCATGCTCAGCCTTACCCTCGCTCGCTGCGTAAGCGACGGGGTAGGGGGGAGCAAACTGCACCGTCTCCTGCTGCCGCTTGAGGGCCGCGACTGCCGCGGTCGCCTGCTTCGTCAGCGCAGAAAGCTTCTCGACCTGTGTCTTATCGGCCGCTTTCCTGGCAGCAGCAAGATCGGTGTCGTACCGCTGCTTCTTGGCTTCGGCCTGCTGGAGCAGTCGCTTCGTGACTTTCAGCCGCTCCTGGTGGGCCCTTTGTGAACCGGCACGCTGAGCGGGCGGCAGCAGTGGCACCAGGTCACGCGGCCGCTTCGTCTGCTCGTCACCAGGAAAAGAAAGCGTCGTGCTGGCGAAGATGCCGTAGAGGGCGTAGTAGTCAGCGGCTGTGACCGCATCGTATTTGTGGTCGTGGCAACGGGCACAGCCCAGCGTGAGGCCGAGGGTCGCCTGGCCAAGCGTGTCGATTGTGTCCTGGTGGGTCAGGTGCATGTAGTTGACCGAGTCAAAACCAAACCGCCGCGAGATGGCGAGAAAGCCGGTGGCCGTGATCCGCTCGGCAAAGGCCTCGGCACTGGCGGGATCGGATAGCAGGTCGCCGGCAATCTGCTCCCGCAAAAACTGGTCATAGGGCTTGTCAGCATTGAAGGCCGCGATCACATAGTTGCGATACTTCCAGGCCAGCGGGGCAGGATAGTCACCCGTTTCACCAGCCGTGTCGGCGTATCGCACCAGATCGAGCCAGTGCCGCCCCCATCGCTCACCATAGGCCGGGCTGGCGAGCAGCCGATCGACCACCCGGGCAAAGGCATCCGGCGAGGTGTCGTTGCTGAATGATTCAAGGTCGGCCGGTTCGGGGGGCAGGCCGAGCAGGTCATAGCTCACCCGCCGCAGCAGCGTTGATTTTCTGGCAGGCTCGACCTGGTCGATTTCCTGCTCAGTAAGTTCAGCCAAGACGAACGCATCGATCGGATGGATTGACGGTTCGTCTTGGCCAGGAAAAGTTGGGACCGGCGGGTCGGCCGGCGGCTGATAGGCCCAGTGCTGTCGTTCGATGGCTGTCGGCTCACCGCTGCGGGTTGTCCGGGGGCCAGTGCTCATCGCAGCCCCCGGCCAGACCGCGCCAGCCTCGACCCAGCGGGCCACCGCCGCCACCGTCGCTGCCGGCAGCGGCCCATCGGGTGGCATCTCGATGTCGGCATCGGGTGAAAGCACCTGCACCAGCAGGCTGGCCGCAGCATCTCCCGGCACAATTGCCGGCCCACTGTCGCCGCCGGTCATCAGTGCCTGCCGCGAGGTCAACTGCAGTCCCGATTCTGACTTTTCATCCCCGTGGCACTTCGCGCATTTGGCCACGAACAGCGGCCGAACATGCTGCTCGAAGAGGTCATTCGGCACCTCGGCAGCGGCGCTACTACTGAGAACCACTGTGATAGCCGCAAGCAGTCCCAGAACCCGGCAAACAACGCTGCCCGGCATGCGGGAACCTTCGTGTGGAAAGTTGCACATCTTTTCACCTGCAGACCGCCGACACACCCGAGTGTACGCCGCCGCAGCACTATTGTCGACATTTTTTGAGGGGAGCTGAAGCGTACGGCAGCCCCCGACGACACCAATTTGTCTCCTCAGGCGGCCCTTGCCGGCGGTTTCTCAGCATTTGAAGCCGAAAATGGGGAATCAAGCAGAGACAGGTCCGCGAACGACTGCTCACTCAGTGATCACCGGCAGCCCCAGCCGGGGACGCCGGCAGGAGCTTCCGCCACCCATCGACATGCCGCCGTGCCTCTGTCGCCGCCCGCTCCGCGTCCCCTGACCGAATCACCTGCAAAAGCTTGCGATGAGAGGCGACGGTCTGCTGCCGGGTCCGCTGGGTGACCTTTTCGTGGCGACGCTGCATCTGGGTCAGCCAGAGACCGATCTGGTCGCGGAGCACATTCCAACACAGCAGGAGTCGCCGATTGGCCGCTGCCCGAACGATGAGGTCGTGAAATTCTGCGTCGAGGCGAGAGACGTCGGCGAGGAGTTTGGCCGAACTAGTGGCCGCGATATTTCGTTCCAGTGCGGCAAACGTCTTAGCCCCCGCATGTTCGGCGGCAAGCCCCGCTGCCACCGGGTCGATCATCAGCCGAACTGCGAATATCTCTTCAAGATCGCGGGGGTCGAGGGCAGGCACCCGGGTGTGGCCGGTAGCATCGAACTCGACCAGACCCCGCAGCTGCAACTCGATCAACGCCTCTCGAATCGGTGCCCGGCTCACGCCGAGTTTTTCGGCAAGGAGCGGTTCAGAAATACGCGACCCGGGTTCGAACTCACCGGCAATGATTGCCTGCGATAGCCTCGCTCGCACCGACTGGGAAAGATTGGACCGACGGAGCCGAGGGGTAGGCATGGGCAGCTCAAGGACGACAGGAGAATCACACCGGCAACGCGGCCTCCGGCACGATAACCGGTACCTGCGGCTTCGTCGACAGCGGTGGGGACCGTCGCTTCTGGAATCTCCGAATGAAAGCCGCTCATCCTCGCCCGCATGTGTCCGGGCCTCGGCTCAGCTGATTTCCGGCACCGCGTAGCCGTCGCGATATTCCCGCTTGAGGAATCGGTTGGCTTGTTCAGCCCGCGACCCGGTGAACTGCTCGCTGGCCGGGTCAATCTCGAGGATCGGGCTGGCCAGGATCTCACCCCCGTCGAGGCTGAGGCCAAAGGGGGTGAGCCAGCCGGAGAGTTCTTCAGCAAGCCCGCCGATCTGCGGAAAGCCATCGGCAAGCGTCTCGGCCCGATAGCGACTGCCGGCCCGGAAGGCGATGTTCGCCAGGTTGCACCAGCCGGTCGAGTCGTTGCCAACCTGAACCTCGGCGTTAAGCAGGGTAGGGTCACCCGCCCGCACAGCATCGATGAAGTTCTGCTGGTGCAGGCCGTTGCCGGAGTTGCCCTTGAATCGGCGAATCTCCTTCCCCGCGGCATCGTAAGCAACGCCACCACCCCGCTGACCTTGATAACGACCACCCTCGCAGATCGCGACGTAGCCACTGCCGGGCCCCGGATGCTTCGGACTCTTCTTCTCCCCGGGCCCAGCCGGAAGGTTACTGAGATGAATGCTCACCGGAATCGACCCGGTGTCGAATTGCACCATGTGGACGTTGGGCGTCTGCCCGGCATCGTTCCAGACAACCCGGCCCCCAAGCCCCTGAATCCGCCGGGGCAGGGAGACGCTGTCGCGGAAGACGACGTTGCGGACATCGTCGAGCACATGCACCCCCCAGTTGCCCATCTCGCCCGAGCCAGTGTTCCAGTCCCAATGCCAGTCATACTGCAACTTGTCGCGATAGATTGGCTCATCAGCCGCCGGGCCAAGCCAGAGGTCGTAGGCAACATCCTTCGGAATCTCCAGCGGCTTCTCCCGCTTGCCGATCGACGCCCGCATGCCGATCCGGTTGACGCGGACCGACTTGATCGCTCCGAGACCCCGCTCTTCATGGAGAAAATTCTTGATCTCAGCCTGCATCGGGTCAGACCGCTGCTGCGTGCCCACCTGACAGATGCGGCCGAGCTTCCGGGCCGCGGCCACTGTCTGCCGGCCCTCCCACTGGCTGTGCGACAGCGGCTTTTCCACATAGACATCTTTGCCGGCCTGCATCGCCCAGATGGCAGCCAGGCAGTGCCAGTGGTTGCAGGTGGAGATCACGACGGCGTCGATGCCGTCGTCGGCCAAAAGATCTCGCAGATCAGTCCAGGTGCGGGCCTTGGGAAAGCGTTTGCTGGCCAGTCCCAGACGGTTTTCATCGGGGTCACAGAGGCCACCAATCGTGACGCCAGGCACCTTGGCAAACGAGCCCATCAGCGCGTTTGACCGGCCGCCACAACTAATGAAGCCGACGTTGATTTCATCATTCGCATTTGCCGCCCAGACGCGCCGGGCTGGTACCGCCAGAGTGAGGCCCCCAAGAAACCCTGCCCGCACGAGGCCGCGACGCGTGATGCCTG
>RFVE01000172.1 GCA_009922585.1 Planctomycetia bacterium | reverse complement strand
TCCCGGGCCTGCTGGACAGCGGGCAGCAACAGCCCCACCAGTACCCCGATGATGGCAATCACTACCAGCAGTTCAATAAGCGTAAAGGCTGGCGCTGACCGGCCAACCACCACGCTTTTTTGACGGGACACCATGTTCTCAGGCTTGCTCATCAGACTTCTCTCTCCACAGAACATCCGCACCTCCGGTAACGCCCTCACCCCGCAGTCGGCTCCAGCCCGGGCATGGTTCCGGTCGAGGTGGCAAATCGCTCGACTGGCAGCCCAGTCTGTTGCAATACAGACACATAAAGGTTGGGCAATGGGTGGTTTTGTTTTCGGTCAAATGCCAGATGCTGACCGTGCTGGAACCCGCCACCAGCCAGCAGGACCGGCATGTTGCGATTGTCATGACTGGAGGCATTGCCGAGGTTGCTCGTCAGCAGCACGCTGGTCTGATCGAGCAGGCTGCCCTCCGATTCGTCAGCTGTCTGGAGTGATCGCAAAAAGTCTGCCCAGGTATCAATGATCGCCTTTTCAATGATTGCCAACTGGGCCAACTTATCTTCATCCCGGCCATGATGACTGAGTGAGTGATACCCTTCCGCCACACCATCGATTGGCACCACGCCACCGCCACCACCGAAATGGCAGACAATGAACCGCGACGAGTCGGTGGCCAGCGCGAGCCGAATCATGTCACTCATCAGCCGCTGACGGGCAATGAAGTCGTTGGGGTTACCGATGTCAACTGGCTTTGGCACTGAAACCTTCGGCTTTGGTCGCTGCGTCCAGGCCTCGCTGGCAGCCAGCCGCTTTTCGAGATCTCGGACACTGGTGAAGTAGGCATCGAGTCGGTCCCGATCACCAACCCCCAGCCTTCGTTCGAGCGCCCGGGTGTCATCGGCGACCACATCCATGATGCTACGGCCTTCCTGAGCCCGCTGCCGCTGCCGCTGCTGCTCGGCGGGAGAGTCTGCGATAAACAGCTGACCGAAGAGCTTCGCTGGCGATGACTCGGCTGGAATCATGGCGCCATTTTCGGTGTACGACGGACTGTTGCTCCCAGAGAGTGAGAGCACCAACGACGGAAAGCGGGTCTCGTGCCCAAGGTGCTTGGCAAGCAACTGATCGACAGAGATTGAATTGCCCGACGGCACTCCTCCCGTCATTGGGGCGGCCGACAACAAGCTTGCCTCAGCACGATGACCACCGCTGACGTTGGGATGGGATGCCCCTGAGATCACCGTGAAGGCGTCACGGAGATCACCGAGATCGCTGAGATAGGGCGATGGCTGATAACCCGACCCTGCCTCCGTGGGATTGAGGTTGTCGGCAATCAGGCCGAGGCCGAGGGTCATCGCCACAAACCGCCGCGGGGACCGGCTGGTTGCCGCGGCAAAAGCCGGCTGCATTGCTGAAAGCCAGGGCATCGCCATCGCCACGCCGGCACCGCGAAGCAGGCTGCGTCTGTCCAGCCGCCGCTGAAAGTCGTAGTGGGTCTGAAGCTGCATGGAAAATCTCCGTCGTGACGATGCTCCGGTACTATTTCGACCGGCAGGTAACTCTTACACGATCGGCGGGCAGGAGACGGCTGAAAATCAACAAGCCCCTTATTTCATGGCCTATTTCATGAGAAAGACAGGGCTCTCCACGACTGCCTTCACTAAAGTTCGCAGGCCACCACCCGCGGCGGATGACTCGGCGGCGATGGCGGCAACCGCCTGACGATCCGCAAAGGTCAGCTCGGCCCCTGTCCCATAGACCAAGAGGTGGCCGGCCAACGCTCTCGCCAGCTGGCCTGAATCGGCAGCCAGTAGCTGCTTGAGCTCATCGGCATTCGCAAATTCTCGCCCATCTGGAAGCCGATCACTGGACACGACCGCCGGACCCGGCTTTCCCTTCGCCCGCACCGTGTAACGCTCTCGCCACTGGCCGGCGGGGTCGAATGATTCAAGCGCGAAGCCGAACGGATCCATCAACCGGTGACAGCTGGCACAGCCGGCATCGCTGCGATGCCGTTCCAACTGCTCGCGGATCGTCGTCGACCCTCGGATATCCGGCTCGATGGCGGGAACCCCTGCTGGTGGTGGCGGAATGACAACCCCCAACAGCCGCTCCGCCACCCAGGCGCCTCGGACCACCGGTGACGTAGTACTCCCGTTGGCCGTGACTTTGAGAACTGCCCCCTGCGTCAGCAGGCCACCACGGTGCGAGACCGGTGACAACGCCACACGCTGAAACGCATCCCCTTCGACAGCCGGAATGTTGTAGTACCGGGCCAGCCGGCCGTTCAGAAACGTGTAGTCTGCGTCAACAAGTTCACTGACCGGCCGATCTTCCCGCAGCAGCATTGTGAGAAAGGTATGGGTTTCATCCAACATGGCCATCCGCACGATCGGATCGAACTGCCAGTAGCGTTTGCGGTCAGGCTGGGTGAAATCGATCTGGTCGAGATCGAGCCACTCGGCTGCAAAATCTGTGATGAACTGCCGCGCCGGCTCGGACCGACCGACCGGCGGTGGTGATGCCGAATCGCTCCCCGTGATGCCTAGCAGCCGATCGACCTCGGACTGGAGCACGGCCTGATCAAGCAGTTCACCGCTACGGGCCCGAGCGAACAACTGCTGATCGGGCGGCGCTGCAGTCAGAAAATAGCTCAACCTGGTCGCAATCGCGGCAGCGGGCAGCGGCCCAGGCTCTTCGACGAAATAACAGAACTCAGGATTGCAGAGGATTGTCCGATAGCCTGCCCGTAATGCATCACTGAGAGAGTGGCCCTCGGCCAGCATTTGCCCCGCCAGCCTAATAACGCCATTCACTGCACCCGGTCTGAGTGGGCGGCGATAGGCCCGCCCGGCAAAGACCTTGATCTGTGCAGCAAGATCTTGGTCCGGCTGTGCAGATGCCAGCTCAAGTCCGCCGCCTTTCTTTGGCTTGAGCGGTAGTTCCCCAAACAGTCGCTGGCGGAGTTCGGCGAGTTCGTACCGATGAACCTGCTGCATCTCAATCCGGTCGATGGCAACTCCCGGAACGTTCTGGGGCTCTCCCTCACCAGTCCCGACCTGCCCGCCTCTGAACGATGCCCGTTTGATCGTGCTGTCCTGCGGCCGAACCTCGAGCATATGCCCCCTTTGAAGCCAGGTCTCAAACTCGACCACCCGCGTCTCAGCCAGCGCCTCGAAACTGATAATCGGCTCGAGGATCGGGGCATTGGAAACGCAGGGGCCTGAATGAACGGCAGTCCAGACTCCCCCAGACTCTGGCAGTTTGATGCCAGCGGCATGCAGCCGAAACCGGTACCAGCCGTCGGCCGGCGCAGTTGTCGCCGGGATGCGTCCGTAGTACGGCATGCTGCATGACCAAACGACCGCGCGGCCCTCCCGCAGTTCCGGTTCGCGACAGCGCGATTGCGGCCTCGTGCGGACAATTGCCTGCGGGTTCAGATCACGACTGAGCGGCTGCTGCCACTTCTCAAGTGCCCGCCCAAATGCTTCATTGAGGGCGAGATCTACTACTTTCAAGTGGCTGGCCAAATGGTGATATGAGACAGCCTGCCGCTCGGCCACCGTGGTGAAGCCTCGGGGCCGTCCCTCATCCGGCAGCTTGTCGGCCAGCGGGATGTCGATTGCCAGCACGTCATGGAGCGACCGTTCGATCTGCAGTCGGGTGAGCCGGCGGGCTTGAACCCGGCCATAGCCGGCCTGCCTGAGCCGTTGGTTTACCTGCAGCCAGTCGGATGCGACGCTGATGAAAGAATCTCTTGCTTCGCTGGAAGGCTGCTCGCCATCCGGCGGCGGCATTTCGCCCACGGCGACCCGGTCAATGATCTGGCTCCAGACACGGTCTTCACCCGGATGCACTACATCGAGACCACGGGCGAGGACCGCTTGAAGATCTAGTCCGGCTTCTCCGTCAGGCCCAGCGTGACAGTCCAAGCAGTGACTGCGGACAAATGTCTGAACCAGAGCCGCCACAGGCGTGGCGGACGCCTTCTCCCCCGACTGATCCTTCGCCACAGAAAGCTGGTCGGTGGACAGCAGCAAGACTGCCGCCAGCAACAGTATTTTTTGGTATCCGGGGACCGACATTGAACACCACCTCAAGCGAAACCGATCCAGCAGCCGTTGCTTTCGTCACCGCCGTACGAACGATTCGTGCAGACACTGGACCCAAAAATAAGATGTCGAACGAACGGCTCTGTTACCCAGACAGGTCGCAGCAACTTAAGAACCGTCAGTCGTCATTTCCACGGAGCTTTGCCAGCACCGTGTAATCCTCGAGCGTGGTCGTGTCGCCTACCGTCTCACGACCAGCGGCAATATCACGCAGCAACCGCCGCATGATCTTGCCGCTGCGGGTCTTCGGCAGCGACGCGGTGAAGTGGATGTCATCGGGCGAGGCAATTGCTCCAATCTGGTGCCGCACATGCTGGCGAAGTTCCTTTCGCAGGGCGTCATCCGGCTCGCCGCCACGCAGGGTGACAAAGACCGCAACTGCCTCACCCTTGACGTCATGCGGCCGGCCGACCGCCGCCGCCTCAGCAACCGTTGGATGGCTGACGAGCGCGCTTTCGATCTCGATTGTCGAGAGCCGATGGCCCGCAACGTTGAGCACATCATCGATCCGGCCCATGATCCAGAAGTAGCCGTCGTCATCCTGCCGAGCGTTATCGCCGGCCAGGTACTTGCCCGGCACCCGCGACCAGTAGGTTTCGACAAACCGCTCTTCATCACCCCAGATGCCCCGCAACATGCCGGGCCACGGCTTGGTCATCACCAGCCAGCCTCCTTCACCCTGTTCGACCGGATGGCCAGCGGCATCAACGATCTCCGGACAGACGCCCGGTAACGGCAGCGTGCAACTGCCCGGCTTGGTTGGGGTGCATCCTGGCAGTGGGCTCATCATGATGCCGCCAGTTTCGGTCTGCCACCAGGTATCGACGATTGGGCAGCGCTGACCGCCGATCGTCTCGTGGTACCAGATCCAGGCCTCTGGATTGATGCCCTCCCCGACGGTGCCGAGCAATCGGAGGCTGGAAAGGTCGCGGCCGTCGATGTGCTCAGGCCCCCATTTCATGAAGGCCCGAATCGCCGTCGGCGCTGTGTAAAAGATGGTCGGCTTCTCCTGCTCGATGATCTCCCAGAACCGCCCCTGGTGTGGCGCGTCAGGAGCCCCCTCGTAGATCAGAATGCCGACACCCGCCGCCAGCGGGCCGTAGGTGACATAGCTGTGGCCAGTGATCCAACCACAGTCGGCGGTGCACCAGAAGAGGTCATCGTCCCGCAGGTCAAATACCCACTCGGCGGTCGTCTTGGCCCACAGTAGATAGCCGGCAGTCGTGTGCTTGATGCCTTTCGGTTTGCCGGTCGAGCCACTGGTGTAAAGGATGAACAATGGCGATTCTGAGTCCATCGCCACCGGCGGAAAATCCTCCGGCATGTCGGCGACCAAGTCGTGCCACCAGATGTCGCGGCCTGCAACCATGGTCACGTCCTGGCCAGTCCGCTTGAGCACGATGACGTGCTTGACCGTGGGCGACTTCTCCAGGGCCTCATCGACGTTCGCCTTCAGCGGCAGGGCACTGCCCCGCCGCCAGCCGCCATCGGCGGTGATCACCGCCACCGCTGCAGCATCGTTGTTGCGGTCAGCAATCGCCTCGCTGGAAAAGCCACCAAAGATCACCGAGTGGACGGCTCCAATCCGGGCGCAGGCGAGCATGGCAATCACCAACTCCGGCGTCATCGGCATATAGATAGAGACAACGTCCATAAGGTTTCAGCCACGGCAAGGCATCAGCCCGCTCGGCCCAGAAGGCGGCCGGGTCAGCGGCTGCACGGTCATAGATCTCG
>RFVE01000171.1 GCA_009922585.1 Planctomycetia bacterium | reverse complement strand
GTCCTGCCGGATCAGCCGCCGCACCCGCAGGGCCTTGGCGTAGTAGGCGTCGTAATAGCCCGCCGAGAGGGCGTAGGTGCCGAGCATGATTCGCCGTTTGACCTCGGGGCCGAAGCCCTCGGCGCGGCTGCGGCAGTACATCTCGACCAGCGGTGAGTCAAAGCTGCTGATGCCACCGTCATCGGGCTTGGCAGTGCCGTCCCAGCGGTGGCCGTAGTGGGCCCCGTCGTAGCGGGCAAGGTTGCTCGAAGCCTCGCTCGGGGCAATCAGGTAATACGTGGGCACCCCGTAGGCGGCATGGGGCAGTTCAACCTCGTGGATCGTCGCGCCGGCAGCCTCGTAGGCGGCGAAGGCGTTTTCGACATGCTCGGCTACCTCAGGGTCGAGCCCGTCACCAAAGTGGGCGGCGACCCGGCCGATCTTCAGCCCGGCCAGCGGCTTGTCAAGTTCGGCCCGGTAGGCCGGCACCTCGACTGCCAGCGAGGTCGAGTCGCCGGGGTCGTGGCCGGCGATGGCTTCGAGCAGCAGGGCACAGTCTTCGGCCGAGCGGGCCATCGGTCCGATCTGATCAAGGCTCGATGAAAAGGCGACCAGCCCGCGACGACTGACCCGGCCATAGGTCGGCTTGAGGCCGGTGATGCCACAGAGCCCAGCCGGCTGACGGATCGAGCCGCCGGTGTCAGAGCCGATGGCCAGCGGAGCCATGTCGGCGGCGATGGCCGCAGCAGACCCGCCGCTGGAGCCACCCGGCGCTCGGTCGAGATCCCAGGGGTTGCGGACGAGCCCGAAGGCCGAGTTCTCGTTCGAGCCGCCCATGGCAAACTCGTCCATGTTGGTCTTCCCGACGATGACGCAGCCCGCCTCCCGCAGCCGGCGTACCACATCGGCGTCGTAAGGCGGCCGGTAGCCGGCAAGCATCTTCGAGGCGCAGGTTGTCGGCTGGTCAGTTGTGCAGAGCACATCCTTCACCGCCACCGGCAGGCCGGCGAGCGGACCCAGTGGTTTGCCGGCGGCCCGGTCGGCATCGATTGCCGCGGCCTGAGCCAGTGCGCCGTCACGGTCGACTGACAGAAAGGCGTTGATCGTCGGGTTGGCACATTCGATCTGCTTGAGAAAAGCCTCAGTGCAGGCGACAGAGGTGACCTCACCAGCGGCAAGTGCGGCAGCGAGGTCGGCAGCAGAACGGTCGGTCAGCGGCATCGGCTTGTGTCTTGAACGGAGGGCTCAGGCGGTTCGTTCAGCAGCCTCAGGCCGAACCTGATTCGCCCAGGACGGCGGGAACCAGGAAAGACTCGCCGTCATGCCGTGGGGCCATGGCGAGGGCCTGTTCGGTCGACAGTGATGCTGCGGGCGTGTCCTCCCGAAAAACATTCTGGGCGTCAAGCGGATGGGCGAGTGGCTCGACAGCATCGGTATCGACCTCGGAAAGCTGTGAGACAAAGCCGACAATTTTCGTCAACTCTTCCGTCAGGCTCGACAGTTCAAGGCCACTGAGGGCCAGGCGGCCGAGCAGCGCAACCTTCAGTACATCGTCAGCGGTCAGGCCCGGCTGCGTGTTGTTCTCGGCTGCCATTGCGCAAGTCTGGGGGCAGGGGAAGGGGCGGGAAGGCAGCGGGAGCCGCCACTGGTCGAGTGACGCCTAGGGTCGAGCGCGGGGGCCGGCTGGCACGGCCTCCTCGGCAATCGGCTTGGACTTTTCGACACTCGGCAGCCGGAAGGGCTTGTGCCGTACCAGTTTGGTGACAGCTCCACTGCGAATGCACTGGGTGCAGACCAGCCTGGTGGCAGTGGCGCCGCTGGCAAGGGTGACCTTCAAACGCTGGAGGTTCGGCTTGAACTTCCTTCGGGTGATGCCGGTGATCTTGGTGCCGACGCCGCCAAGGTATTTTTGCTTGCCGCGGATCGTTACCGAGTTCCCCATTGAGAACCCCTTGCCGCAGATTTCACAGCTCCGTGCCATCGCACCACCTTTTGAGTTTTCTGATACCGAAACCGCAAGCATACCCGAGTCGTCCGATGCCGCAAGACGAGCTGTTCAAGCCTCAGCTAGGGCCTCGGACCGCCGCCGGGGCGACCGCGGCCAGCACCGCCTCGTGCAGCCGGCCGTTGGTGGCCAGCCCGTCCCCAGCGTCGATGGCATCGCGACCGGTCCAGTCACTGAAGCGGCCCCCCGCTTCCGTGACCACCACCGAGGCGGCAGCGGCGTCCCAGGCGTTGAGCATCGGGTCGGCCATGATGTCGGCCCGGCCGGTTGCCACCAGCAGATAGCCATAGCCGTCACCCCAGGTGCGGACGATGCCGCAGGCATCCTCAAGTTCCAGCCGGATTTTGCCCCCGGCAGCGTTGGCGTCGAGCACAGCTGGCCGCCGCCGAAAATCACGGAAGTCACTGGAGCAGATCAGGCTGTCAGCCAGGTCACCCCGACCGGAGACCCGGGCCGGCGTTGGCTGCTCGTCACCCCGCTGGTGCCAGGCGCCGCCGCCGTGGGTTGCGTAGACCAGTTCGTCGAGGGCCGGCATAAAGATGACACCCAGTACCCCAACGCCCTCGCGGCGACAGCCGACGAGGGTGGCGTAGAGGGGCACGCCGCTGATGAACGACTTGGTGCCGTCAATCGGATCGACGACCCATTCAAAGCCCGAACTGCCCGTCCGGCAGCCGGTCTCCTCTCCCAGGAAGGCGTCGTTGGGAAACGCCCCGAGCAGCCGCCGGCTGAGAACCTCTTCGGCCGCCACGTCGGCGGCTGTCACCGGCGAGGCGTCGGCCTTGGTCCGGACGGCAAGCTGCGGGTTTTGAAACCAATCGAGTGTTCGGCGTCCCGCTTCGCGAGTTGCCGCCAAGGCGACCTGCAGCCTCGCCTCCAGCTCCGGATCAGGCATCGGTGTTTCCTTCCGGTGAAGTCGCGGTTCCAGAGCCGGGGATAGCCGCAGGAAAGGGCCTTTGGCCAGTCGTGGGAAGCATCGCTAGCAGCAACAGCAGGCCGGCACCAGCCACCAGAAAACTGTCGGCCAGGTTGAAGATCGGCCAGTCGATCACCCCTTCCAGCCGGAAGTGGATGAAGTCGCGGACGGCATAGACCGGCTGCCCCTCCCGGGCCAGTGGGGCATGCCAAACGAGGTCGGGCAGGCCCAGCCGATCATAGAGGTTGCCGAGGATGCCGCCGCTGATCAGGGCGAGCGCCACCACCAAAATGCCGTCGCCCGGCAGCCGCAGGCTGCTGACCGCAACGACGATACCAAGCAGAGCCGCGAGCGACACCGTGATGAACAGCCAGCCCATCCCCTGCCCTAATCCGAAAAGCGCACCCTCATTGAGGTTGGTCTCCCACCAGAGCATGTTGGGAATGACCATCGTCCCGGGCTTCATGCCGGGCATACCCAGCCGCTCAAAGGCGATCGCCTTGGTAATGAGATCGGCAGCCGTCGTTACTGTCACAACGGCCGCGAACACGGCCCAGCTGCCGAGCTGGCCGGGTGAACGGGTGGCTGATGCCGGTGGTGAGGGAGCGGACACGGCGGCAATTGGCTTGCGGGTCGAGGACGGCATCCATGCCGGTCGCACCGGGAGTCACCGGGGCTGGCGGGGCCGGAAGCTGGAGGCCTCGAGCTTCTCGGCGCAGCGGATGCATGTGCTTGCGTAGGGTAACGCCTCCAGCCGCTTTTTGGCGATCACGCCGCCGCACTCCTCACAGGTGCCGTAAGTCTTCTGCCGGATGCGGTCGAGGGCCTGCTCGACGAGTTCGAGGGTGTCCTCCTCGCTGGCCATCAGCGACAGCGTGAATTCCTGCTCGAAGGCATCCGAGCCGATGTCGGCCATATGGACCGGCATGGTCGAGGCATGCCCGACCGGTTCATCTCCATTGCGGCCGAGTGCTGCATCGGCCATGGTGCTGACATCCCCCCTAAGCCGGCTGCGAACCGCCTCCAATGTCTTGCGAAAAGCACGCATTTCAGCAGCTTTCATCCTGACTGTCCTCCGCCTTGGTGCACACGCGACCACCGGTATGGCGTTTGCGAAACGCCAGCGACCGGACGCCGCAGAACCTAATCGGCTCCTTCACAGAGTCAACTCCGCGGCCTCAACCCCCTATTGTAGCTGGTTTTATGAGTAGCGAAAACAGTCCTGCGGGAGTATCTTTCAGAGCATGTCGGGGCTCTGCCGTCGCAGGCCTGCTACCGTCACCTGCGGGACCTTTTGCCGTCTCGCTTGAGTCGCGGTTTCCCTCGTGCCGACGATAGCTGGTGGGCGTATTTGTCGCCGCCCGCCACCAGCCGGAATCGGAGATTGCCACCGTGGCCGTTGCCGCCCGAACCGACCTCGCTTTTCAGCAGTGCATCGATCCCGCCTGCGGGGCCACTTTTTCCGTCGATGAGGTCCTGACCAGTTGCCCTTCCTGCGGCAACCTGCTCGATATCACCTACGACTGGGATCGCCTGCCCGTCCCGACCTCGTTTGAAGTGTTTGAGCGAAAGTGGATGCGACGGAGCGATCCGCTGGCCTTCAGCGGCGTCTGGCGGTTCCATGATCTGCTGCCCTTCGCGCCGCGGGAGGCAGTGGTCACGATCGGTGAGGGGCAGACGCTGCTGTCGGTTTCTGATGGCGTGGGGGGCTACGTCGGCATGAAGCCGGGCCGGCTGCATCTGCAGTACGAGGGCCTCAACCCGTCGGGCTCGTTTAAAGACAACGGGATGTCGGCGGCGTTTTCACATGCCCGGATGATCGGGGCCCGCCGGGCGGCCTGTGCTTCGACTGGCAATACCAGCGCCTCACTCGCGGTCTATTGCGCCGTCACCCGATTGATGCGTGGCATTATCTTCATTGGTTCAGGCAAGATCTCGTACGGCAAGCTCTCGCAGGCGCTTGACTATGGAGCGCTGACGATCCAGATCGCCGGTGACTTCGACGACGCCATGGCGCGGGTCAAAGAGGTCGCCGGCAAGCTCGGCATCTATCTCGTCAACTCAGTCAATCCGTTTCGGCTGGAGGGCCAGAAGACGATCATGTTCCGGGTGCTTGAGTCACTCGGCTGGGAAGTGCCGGACTGGATCGTGGTGCCCGGCGGCAACCTCGGCAACTCAAGTTCCTTCGGCAAGGCCTTTGCCGAACTGCGGCACCTCGGCCTGATCGACCGGGTGCCGCGGCTGGCGGTGATCAATGCCGCCGGTGCCAACACGCTCTACGAGCTCTACCACAACCGCGGCCTTCGCTGGGAGGGTGGCCGGGCCGATCTGGCCCCTGCCTGTCACTACTACGACGAACTCGACCGCGAGCAGAAGCGGGCCGACACGCTGGCCAGCGCCATCGAGATCAACCGGCCGGTCAATCTCAACAAGTGCCTGCGAGCGCTCGAGGTCTGCGACGGAGTTGTTCGCGAAGTCTCGGAGCAGGAGATCCTCGACGCCAAGGCCCAGGTGGGAGCAGGCGGCCTCGGCTGCGAACCGGCCAGTGCCGCCAGCGTCGCCGGAGCCCGCAAGCTGGTAGCCGAGGGAGTGATCGGCCGGGATGACCGGGTGGTCTGCATCCTGACCGGCCATCAGCTGAAAGATCCCAACGCCACCGTCGCCTACCACACCACCGATCAGAAGCTGTTCAATGACGTCCTCGGCAGTCGCGGTGTCAGCCGGGCAAGCTTCGCCAACCGGGCGGTCAGCGTCGGCAATCGTTTTGACGAGATTGCCCAGGCGATTGAACTCTACGGCTGAGGCCACCCGACCCGGTCGCACCGTTTCCCGCTTCCCTCCACGGAGAAAGTCTTCCCATGCCCGACCCCCAACCCCTGCGTCTGGTTGTACACGGTGCCGCCGGGCGGATGGGCCGACGGATTGTCGCCTGTGCCGCCGAAGATGCTGG
>RFVE01000018.1 GCA_009922585.1 Planctomycetia bacterium | reverse complement strand
ACTTGAGGGTGATGCCAACGACTACGTCGGAAAAGGCCTCTCCGGTGGGCGAATCATGATCTACCCTCCTAAGGGCTCGAGTTTTGTCCCGGAGGAGAACATCATTATCGGGAATGTCGCCCTCTATGGTGCGACAGCGGGTGAAGCTTTCTTCCGTGGTGTGGCTGCTGAGCGGTTCTGTGTGCGGAACAGCGGCGCTCTGGCGGTGGTTGAGGGCGTGGGTGACCACGGCCTGGAATACATGACCGGTGGCCGGGTGGTGATCCTGGGACCGACTGGTCGAAACCTTGCTGCCGGCATGTCCGGGGGCGTGGCTTATGTCTTCGCCCCTGATCGCGACACCCTGCGGCTCAACTGCAACCTTGAACTGGTCGAACTGGAGACTGTTGAGGATGCGGCCGATGTGGCCGAACTACGAGAACTCATCGAGCGGCATGCTCGGTTCACCGGTTCGACGCTGGCCGAAGGCATCCTCGCTGCCTGGGAAGCATCACTGCCGCAGTTTGTCAAAGTGATGCCCCGGGACTACAAGCGGGCCCTGGCTGAGATGGCAGCCGAGGAACAACTTGTCACCAGCGGCGGCTGAGCCCACGGACCCAACGAACACAACTTCAACCGAAAAGAACCAAGGAGACCACCGATGGGCAACCCCCGCGGCTTCATGACCGTCGATCGGAAGACCTATTCCGAACGGAATCCGATCACACGAATCGGCGACTGGAACGAGTTTCACGTCGACCTACCGATCGTTGACCTGCAAGACCAGGGTTCGCGTTGCATGGACTGCGGCGTCCCGTTTTGCCACACCGCCGATCTGATGGCAAACATGGCGGCCGGCTGCCCGGTCCGGAACCTTATTCCTGAATGGAACGATCTGGTCTATCGCGGTCACTGGCAGGAGGCACTCGAGCGGCTGCACAAGACCAACAACTTCCCGGAGTTTACCGGTCGGGTCTGTCCCGCGCCCTGCGAAGGATCCTGCGTGCTAGGTATCCATGAACCGCCGGTGACGATCAAGCAGATCGAGTGCTCAATTGTTGACCGAGGCTGGGAAGAGGGCTGGATCGTCGCCGAGCCACCGGCTTCGCGAACCGGCAAGAAGGTGGCTGTGGTCGGATCGGGGCCGGCGGGCCTAGCCTGTGCCGCCCAACTCAACCGGGCCGGCCACTTGGTGACGGTCTTTGAGCGGGCTGACCGGATCGGTGGCCTGCTGATGTATGGCATCCCCAACATGAAGCTTGACAAAGAGAAGGTGGTCGAGCGTCGTGTCCGACTGCTGGCCGAGGAAGGTGTGATCTTTCGGACCGGCGTGGAGATTGGCAAGGATCTGCCAGCAGCAAAACTGATGGCCGACTTTGACGCTGTAGTGCTTTGCGTCGGCTCGACCCGGCCCAATGACTTCTTTGCCAAAACGCCGGGCCGCGACCTGACGGGCATACACTTTGCGATGGATTTTCTCACCGCCAACACCCGCAGCCTGCTCGACTCGCACCATGCCGACGGCCACTATATCTCGGCCAAGGACAAGGACGTCATTGTGATCGGTGGCGGTGACACCGGCACCGACTGTATTGGCACCTCGCTGCGGCACGGCTGCCGGTCGCTCGTGACTTTTGAAATCGTTCCCCAGCCGCCAGCGGAACGGGCGGCGAATAACCCCTGGCCGCAGTGGCCGAAGATCCTGCGAAAGGACTATGGCCATGTGGAGGCAGCAGCCCGGTTTGACTATGACGAGGTGCCGGGCAAGCAGCTTGCGGGTGACCCTCGTGAGTTTTCAGTGCAGACGGTCGAGTTTCTCGGCGATGGTACTGGCAACCTCCGGGGTGTGAAAACGGTGCGACTCGACTGGAGCAGGCCGCAAGCTGGAGGGCCTCCCTTTTCGGTGGTCGAAGGCAGCGAGCAAGAGTGGCCCTGCCAAATGGTACTGCTGGCCCTCGGCTTTGGTGGTCCAGAAGCGGTCATCGCTGACGAACTCAAGCTTGAGCGAGACAAGCGGTCAAACTTCGCGGCGGAGTATGGCAGGTACACGACCAATATTGAGGGCGTTTTCGCTGCGGGAGACTGCCGGCGGGGCCAGAGCCTGGTGGTCTGGGCGATCAACGAGGGCCGTGAAGCAGCCCGCGAGTGCGATCGCTACCTCATGGGAGAAACCAGCCTGCCAAGCGTCCACGATGACGAAGCGGTTGCGGTCTAATTGCCGTTCCTGGCCGAGTTGCAGAGCCACCCCAGCGCCTCACAAACATGCAACACCGGGAGTTCGAAGCGGAAGCGACCGGACAGGCAGTACGCTTGCCGCGTTGTGACCCTCACACCGCGGTGATCACCCCATCACTGCCACCCGGCGGCAGGAGGCCGCCAATCAGCACCAGCGGGCGGAGGCCCGCAAAGGAAAAGCCGACACGATGTCGGCATTTTCCGTGATGCAGCCGCCGCCAATCAGCACCAGCGGGCGGAGGCCCGCAAAGGAAAAGCCGACACGATGTCGACGTTTTCCGTGAAGCAAGCCGCCGTCAATAACCAGCAGCAGAACGGCACAAACCTCGGCTTTGTGGCGTTCTGCCCCAAGGGAACGTCGGGCTAGATGCCCGAACTTTCCGTGAAGACAGTAAACCCGGCCACCCCTGCGATCCGCCTGTTCAGCAGGGGTGGTCGGGCCTTGGGCGGGAGCCTGTTGGCCACCACTCAGATGGCGTCGCCGGCAGTCTCGCCGGTGCGAATCCGGACAACCTCGCTGAGGTCGCTGACAAAAATCTTACCGTCGCCGACCTGGCCAGTTCGGGCCACCGTCATGATCTTGTTGATCACGGTCTGCGCCTCGCTGTCGTCAACAACCACCTCAAGTTTGACCTTGGGCAGGAAGTCAACCGAGTACTCGGCACCGCGGTAGGTTTCGGTGTGGCCCCGCTGCCGGCCAAAGCCACGAACCTCAGTAACGGTCATGCCCTTCACGCCGATCTCGTTGAGGGCGTCCTTCACTTCTTCAAGCTTGAAATGTCGCAGGATGGCTTCGATCTTCTTCATGGTCTTGTCCTCTCACATCAGGGAAACAGCTGGTCACTTCGCGTTGCCGGTTCCGCCGCCTGCACTCCGCGGAGCCGGTCACCCGACCGACTCTATGGCTTAAGAGGAGCATGCGGTGTGCCAAATCAGAAAAAATCGTAACCCGCCTATTTCTTAATGTTTTTGGGCAATGAAGCTGGGACTGTGTCACGCAAATGTGACACCTGATTTCAAAGGACTCCCCCGGAATCCCCACGCAAAAGGCGAAAAATGAAGTAGTCGGGCGATTCATACAGGTGAGGCGCATTCACAAGGGCGCACCGCCCGAGCGTCAGTCGCCGGTCGCGGCCGACTGGCGGATGTCTCGCTGGTTGCGAAAACTCGCCGCATCGATTTCGTGTGATTTCAATAGCCGATAGAGCGTTCCTCGCGGCACCTTGGCCTCTTTGGCGGCAGCTGAGACATCGCCCGCATGCCGCGTGAGGAGGGCGGTGAGATACTGTCGCTCAAACCGGGCTACGTAGGCCCCTCGTTCGGTAAAAAAACCGGTACCGCCGCCAGCTGATCCATTGCAGCTCACTGCCAAAGCGGGTTCTTGTCTGCCCGAGGCAGCGATAATCTCATCGGGCAGATCATCAACCCCCGCAACCTCACCAGTGGCTAAGGCCAAGGCCCGGCGGATCACGTTCTGTAACTCGCGGACATTCCCAGGCCATGGATAATGTCGCAGGACCTGATACGCATCGGTCGACAGCCGGACCGCCTCCCGGCCCATCTCTCGCCCAGCTCGGAGCGCAAAAAACTCGGCAAGCAGGCCGATGTCATCCCCCCGCTGCCGCAGCGGAGGCAGCCCGATGCGAACAACATTGATTCGGTAAAACAGATCGCGACGAAAGCTGCCGTTCTCAACCATTGCATCGATATCTCGGGACGTGGCGGCGACAACCCGGACGTCGACCGGGGTCTCCTTGCGGGCGCCAACCCGGCGAACCCGCCGCTCCTGCAGCACCCGCAGCAGTTTGGCCTGCAGGGACGGCGGCAGTTCAGCTACCTCGTCGAGGAACAGTGTCCCCCCGTCAGCCACCTCAACCAGGCCGATGCGGCGGGCATCAGCTCCAGTGAAGGCTCCACGCTCATGGCCAAACAGTTCGCTTTCGAGTAGGGCATCGGGAATCGCCCCGCAGTCAATCGGCACAAACGGGCTGTCGGCTCGGCGACTACGGCGATGAATGGCTCGGGCAACCAACTCCTTCCCCGTGCCTGTTTCACCTGTGATCAGCACGTCAACCGAACTAGCTGCCACCCGTTCAATCAGGTTGTAGACCTGCCGCATCGGTGGACTCTCACCAATGAAGTCTTCAAAGGTGTAGGGCCGCTCGACGGCCCGCCGGAGGGCCTGTTCGGCAGACCGGTGGCGGGCATTCGTCAGGGCCTCGACGAGTGCGTCTTCGAGGTCACGATCAGCGTTGGCCAGCGGCAGATAATCGGCCGCTCCCCGTCGCAGGCAGGCCCGGGCAGCCTCCGCATCGGGACCGGCATCGACAACAACGACAGGGAGGTCAGGGTCAGCCTGGAGAACCTCCGCGAGAAGATCGACCGCCAGCGAGCCATCACGAACCGTCAGTACGGCGATATCGAAGCTGTCGCCGCGAACGAGCTTGGCACCAGCGGCAACTGTCGCCGCCTGCTGCACCTCAAGCGGTTGCAGCCGAGCCACGAGACGGCTGTACTTGAGGCCCTCCGGGCCGGCTGGATCGATGATCGCGATGCGGGGCTGACGCATGGCGGCCTATCTGTTGGAGGAAGCAAATCGCTTGAGGCCTGCCACTGCCGCCTGACCTGCATGCCGATCCTTCAGTATCCCTGCCGCAGCAGCCCTCTTCAACCGGTCGAAGCGATCGGTCAATTCCGGCCGCCGGCTGGCTCTGGTAAGGTACTGGGCCGAACACAACTCATTGCCCGCACACCCGATCCAGCCCGGAAAAGGAGCCCCCTTCATGCCGCTTGACCCCTATTCCCCCTGTCCCGGCGGAACCGGGAAAAAGATCAAGTTCTGTTGCCACGAACTACTCGGTGATCTCGAGCAGCTCGACCGGCTTGTTGAAGGTGAGCAGATTCAGGCGGCACTCGAACAGGTGGTACGGCTGAGCGACAAGCACCCTGGCAAGGCCTGTCTGCTGGCGACCCGAACAAAGCTGGAACTGGCCGCGAAGAAGTTCAACGACGCTGCCGTCACCAGCCGGGCCTTCCTTGAGGCCTATCCCGACAACCCGCTGGCCCTCGGCCACGCGGCGGTCACCGCTGCCCTAAACGACAACATGCAGGAAGCGGCCAGCCTGTTTGACCGGGCCCGGGAAGCGGCCGGTGACGAGATTCCCGATGATCTCACCCGGATCGCCATGACGCTGGTGCAGGTGGCCTCGCAGGTGGGCCAGTTCGGTCTGGCCGAGTCAACGATCGAATGGCTGACTGAAAAGTCGCTGGGCTCCGAGGAAGAACGGGGCATCCTGGCCGAAACGTTTCTCTCGTCAGGCCCTCCACCAGCCCTGCGAATCAGGGTGCCGCTGGCAGTGACACCGGACGCATCCCCTTGGCGATTTGAGTTCGACACCGCGCTGAAACATGCCGGATCATGGAAGCTGTCCAAGGCGCTCAAGACCTTCAACAGCCTGAAGGGCGTCGCCGGCGACGATGCAGCCCTCTTCACGAACATCGCCCTGCTCTGTGAGCGGCTCGCCCGGCCGCTGGAGGCGGCAGAAGCCTGGCTCAAAGTCGCAGAGCTACGGGCTTCCTCAGAAGACCCTGCCGCCCCTGATGAGGCCGTCGAGGCCACCGGACGGGCGGTCGTGCTCGAAAGCCAGGCCAACCCAGAACGTTCGCCGGTGATTCGCTACAAGGTTCTCAGGGCCGGGCTCGATGGTGACCTCGACCTGCTCGAAGACGCTCTCCGGAAGAACGACCACTTCGAGGCCAGCCCCGTCGATCGGTCCCGCTGGGTCTCACGCGGGGCAGTGCCGCCCCGTTCAAGTTGGCGGGTCTACGGTGACGCCGAGGGCGATGGCGCTGGCCAGCGGCTGCTCGCGTCGATCCTGATCCACGGCAAGCAGACCGACCGCGACGCTGAGGTGACGCTGCAGGGCCTCGCGCCAGATGTCACCGAAGCGAAGCCACTCGTGGAAGCCCCGCTGCACTGCAGCCTCGAAGAAGCCGAACAGCCTCTTGGTCTGCCCTCAGCCACACCAATGAACTATCTGGCCGGAGCGCAGTACAAGCTGGTCCCCCCGCCCCCACCAACATCACCACCAGCAGCCGGTGAAGATGCACCCATCGACACGCTGCTGGCTGAGCAGCAGGCCTCTGTCGCCAAGCGGTTCATCACACGGTGGGCCGATACCGCTCTGCCCGAACTGCTGGGCAAAACGCCTCGCGATGCCGTTGCCGCCGGCGGCGAGCCGCAGCGGCGGGTCGAGGCGATCGTCAATGATGCCGAAGCGACTGAAATGATTCCGGCCGGCCGTGACATCTGGCCCGAGCTACGAACGGCGGTCGGCCTGCCGGCCCCATCACTGATTGAATCAGCGACTCCGCTCGGTGACCTGCCACCGCAACGGTGGTTACGGCTCAACTTCGCAAAGGTTGAACTCGATCACCTCCGTGGCATGCTGCTGGCGGCCGCCGATATCGGCTATAGCCTCACCGCTGAACGGGTCGCCGAAGCACTACTCTCTCAAGACGGCATCTCCGATCCTGACCGCTGGCAGGCTCTGGGCGTCCTTGAAGCTCGGGCCCGGACGACAACTAGGCGGCTGGAGATCCTCACGCAGATCCGTGGCCTAGCCAAGACGATGCAGGCCGACGAGGGCATGCTCGATGTGGCGGAGCTGCGAATTCAGCTGCAGCGGGGCGACCAGCCAGCCTTCATGCAGGTGATGGAACGGATCCGCCGGCTGCACGGACAGAACCCCCGAGTCGCCAATGGAGTCGCCCAGGTGCTGATGGAGGCAGGGATCGACGTCAATGCGCTGGCAGCAGCCAGCGCTGCGGGCATGCCTCCTGCAGCCGGTGGCGTTCCAGCCGGGCCGGCGACGGCAGCTCCAGCAGCCCAGCCTGGCAAGCTCTGGACCCCAGGCAGCGAGTCAGCCGGCGGTGGTGAAAAGCCAGCCATCTGGACACCGTGAGTACCCGCCAACAACCGTCGAATTTCTTCCCAGTCGAGACGTCGCTCATGCGGCGTGCCCTTGAGCTGGCCCGCCGTGGTGAGGGTCTGGTAGAGCCGAACCCCATGGTCGGCGCGATCGTTGCCGATGCGTCTGGCAAGATCGTGGGGGAGGGCTGGCATGAGGTGTTTGGTGGTCCGCATGCCGAGGTCAACGCCTTGGCAGCAGCGGGCAATGCCGCCAGAACCGCCACTCTCTATGTGACCCTCGAGCCCTGCGGCCACCATGGCAAGACGCCCCCCTGCACCGAGGCGATTCTGGCGGCCGGGATCAGCCGGGTGGTGGTGGCTGCGGGTGACCCCAACCCTGTCGTGGCTGGGCGAGGCATTGCAGCCCTGCGGCAGGCAGGCATCCGGGTCGACTGCGGTCTGCTTGAGGCCGAGGCCATCAGGCTGACGGCCCCCTTCCGCAAGCTCGTGACAACCGGCCAGCCCTGGGTGATTGCCAAGTGGGCGATGACTTTCGACGGGTACTTGGCCCTGCCCCCCGGAGAGCCTGGGCAGGAAGGCTCTGCAACCGATCATCGCTGGATTTCATCCCCAGCCTCCCGGCAACTGGTGCATGATCTCCGCCGCCGGGTTGATGCCATTCTGGTCGGGATCGGTACCGCTCTGGCCGATGACCCGCTGCTGACTTGCCGGCCACCCGGACCACGATCACTGCTGCGAGTGGTCCTCGACCGCACCGCCCGACTGCCGCTGTCATCACGGCTGGTCCAGACGGCCATTGAAGCACCGCTGCTCATCGCTGTCGGACCGCAGGCATCGGATGAGCAAATCGCCTTACTCAAGCAGGCCGGCTGCGACATCTGGCAGAGTCAGACCGCCGACTCCGCCGAAATGGTCAAGGGACTCCTGCAGGAACTTGGCCAGCGGCAGCTGACAAATCTACTGATCGAGGGTGGACCTGCAGTACTCGAGACCTGCTTCGCCACCAACGCGATCGATGAAGTCTGGGCGTTTATTGCCCCACGCTTCTCCGGCGGCAAGCCACTGTCTTTGCCACGGCTCCCAGCCACCCTTCCAGACCTTTCGCTTGAGACAGTCCGCCAAGTCGGTGACGACATTCTGATCTGCGGCCGACCACGTTCAAAGCCGCTGGTCACCACTTGTCAAACGGCAGCTGTGGACTTGGATTGACCGCTGGCATGATTGCCGCAGTATCCGTGCGGAAATCATCGAGCAGCGATTGAAGTTCCTGCAGTTTCGCCGGCTCACTGCCCGCCAGATTGGTCTGCTCACCTGGATCAACAGCCAGGTTGAACAACTCCCGACCCTTCCCCCAATACCACTCTATGAGCTTCCAATCGCCAAGCCGCACCGCGGCGCCCGGTGTGCCACCCTGATTGCCCCAGTGGGGATAGTGCCAGAAAAGTGGTCGGTCAGAACACTTGCTGGCGGGATCGTTCAAGGCGGCCAAAAACGAGACGCCGTCACAGTGCTGCCCGGGCAGCGACGGCAGATCCGCCGCCTCGAGAATGGTGGGAAAGTAGTCGGTGGAGGTTACCGGCCAGCTTGATGAACTGCCCGGTTTCGTCACGCCGGGTAGCCGCACGATCACCGGTTCACGAATACCTCCTTCATAGAGCCAGCCCTTGCCTGCCCGGAACGGCAGGTTTGACGTGGGGGAACCCTCAGAGGTTGAAAGCCCGCCATTGTCTGAGGTGAAAATCACCAGCGTATGGTCAGCAACACCGTGCTGCTCGAGGGCATCAAGCACCTTGCCGACAGCTGCATCCATCGCCTCGACCATCCCTCCGTAGACGGCGTGCGCCTGCACCGTCCGGTTCTGCCGGGGTGGCTCAGGGGCGAAGGCATCTTCCAGACCACGGTCCCGCTTCCGCTGCTTGTATTTCGCCACCAGGTCATCCGGCGCCATCAGTGGCGTGTGTACCGAGTAGAACGATAAGTAGGCGAGAAACGGGCCGTCCTTTTGCTGCTCGATGAAACGGACGGTCTCACCGGCCAGCCGGTCTGGTAGGTGTTCACCCGGCGGCCCATTAGGCAGTCGAGGGTTCCCATAGGGCGAAAAATATTTCTTGCCTCCATAAGGGCCACCCCGATCGATGCCCCCCTTGTTGACATCAAAGCCATGATCCTCCGGCCATGAGCCCTCTCTGCCCAGATGCCACTTGCCGGCAAAGAAGGTCGCGTAATCATGTTGCTTGAGGGCCTCAGCCAGCGTGGTGTGGGCGTCGGCAAGCTGTCCAAGGTAGGGGGCAGGCCAGAGTGGCCGGGCTTTGTGCCGGCCAAATGCGCCATCCGTAACCGCGTCGTACCCCTGCGGCAACGCCTGTCCAAAAAACTGGTTAGGCCCACCGAAAAAGTCGGTGTTTCTTGTCCGGGCCGGCCATTGTCCGGTGAGGACTGCCGAGCGAGTCGGGGAACAGACCGGGCAGGCCGCATAGCCATCGGTGAACCGCATGCCAGAGTCGGCCAGCCGTTGCAGGTTCGGCGTGTCGTAGAAACAGTCGGGGTTGAACGGCGTTGTATCTTCGGCCCCGAGATCGTCGGCAATGATGAACACGACGTTGAGTGGCGCGGCGGTCACAGCAAGCGACCAACCGAAAAGGACCGCCGCAAAGCAGGCACGAACCATAGCAAACTCCTTCAATTTGGCACGACGGCAGGCAAGCGAGTGGCTGCCAGTCGAAAACAAGTCTGCGCGACCGTCAACTACCGCTCGACCGCAGAAAGCCCGAATCACGAGTTTTGATGGTGCAGCTTCGTGTCGAGAAGCCAAGAGCCCCTGCTTCGAAGCCCAAAGCGCAAGCTGAGGAAAACCGTGTTACTTAACTCAGGAGCCGCATTCCCTCGGCTCGCGCCTCGGGCTTCCCGAATATGGATCTGGCTCGGCACAAAACTAAAACATACGCCCGGGACGTCCGCGGATCTTCAGCACCCCAAAAGCAAAATCATTGCCCTGCTGAACACAGCCGGCACGATGCCCGGGCTTTCCGTGAAACTCGCTCGTTGCCACCCCGGCGACAGGATGTCGCCAATGAGCACCAGCAGCAGTTTGCAAACCTCGGCTTTGCATGCTGCTGCCCCAAGGAAAGGCGGGCACGATGCCCGAGCTTTCCGTGAAACCAGCTCCGCCCTACCGGTCTGAATAGACGTGTGTCATCTCTTCGGCCGTCAGCGGTGTCTTGAGGTCATCGCTCTTGAGCATGAACTGCACTCGCTGGTTGCCGGGCCGCCGCCCCCGCACCCTGATTCGGAAGACCGCCTCATCGGCAGGTGCAAGTGTGGCTAGCGGATCGAATGCAACAAGCAGATTTTCGACGCCAAACGGTACCGGCCCCTTGGCGTCGATTGGCTCAAGGTCACCAAGCAGGTTCGCCGCCAGTTCAACATTGGTCGCCGCCTTGGTGCCCTGATTGGTCACCCGCACCACATATTCGGTCAGGCCACCAATCTCGATTGGGTCTTCGCTGTCGACTACCTCAAAGGAAAGGGCTGCGAGTCCTTCCACCTCAATCGTGTGCGTCAACTGGTCGGCAAGGCCCGCGGGGTTCCGGGCAGCCGCCACGATTGCCTGGGGGCCAAGCGTCGTCGGCATCACCACCAACTCGACCGTGCCGTCCTCACCCGCTGGTAGCTCCTCCAGACTCCAGAGCACCCGATGCGTACGCTCGTCGTAATAGCCCGCGTTGTTGGCCCGGACAAACTTCATGCCGGTCGGTAGCTGAGCCGCCAACTCTACCGCCATGGCTGGTGCGGTGCCCGTGTTCGTCATCTTCAGCTTGCAGGTGGCCGGCCGCTGCAAATACCGCCGACTGGGAATGTCGGCGGCCAGCTCAAGCATCGGGGCGGTGATTTCAGCACGCAGTCGCTGGGCAACCTCGATGCCGCCGTCGGCCCGAGCGGCCAGACGAATCTCATGGACGCCCGGCGTCGCGGTGGTCAGCACCAGTTTGATCGACCGGGAGGTACCCGGCTCCAGTCGGCCCACGTCAAACTCTACCTCTCGTCCAGCTGGGTGAGAGACGGCCTCTGGCAGCAGCCCCTCCACCACCACCCCGGTCGCCGTGCCTGTGCCGGGATTTGAGAGCGTTAGTTCGAGCGTCATCGCCTCACCGATCAGTGTCTTCTGGGGTGGCTCAGCAGTGATCTCGAGGGCTGGCTTCGTCACCCGCGACCGCACCGTGGCGTCGGATCGGAAGCTGACACTGGCAACGCTGCCGATCTCACCTTCGAGCCGGGGCATCAGTTCCATTGCCACCCGGGCTTCCTGCCCCGGCTTCAGTTCACCGATGCTCCAGAGCAAATCACCGGTGGGATTGCCCGGGCCTGCCGGACTAGCCGGCGGCAGCGTGGCAATCAGGCTGGTGCCGTAGGGAATTGAATCTTTCAGCACGGTATCGTGGGCCGTGGCTGCCCCGACGTTGCGGACAGTCACCTCGAATCGTGCTGGCTTGCCAACCTGCAGGTCGCGAGGGCCACTTTTTTCAATCGTCAGCTGCGGTGTCTGCAGGCCTTCCAATTGCGGCACACCGGGTCGCCCCTGACCAGTTGCACCGCCGGCAGGCGTGCCGGGACCATCGGCTGACCGATCGCCGGAAGCAGGCTGCTTGACAGTTGCAGGCTTGGTCGTGAGAGGCGGGGCTGCAGCGAAGGGCGCCGCACCCGCCGTGGGCTGGAGGGCCGGTTTTGATGGAGCCATGGGCAATGCATCTGCTGCAGACGAACGCGGTTTGGCAAAGGGATTGGCCCGAGCCGCAAGAGGGGTGGCAATGTCATTCGACTTCAGCGGTGCCGGAGGCAGAGCCGGTGACGGCAGCCGCTCTTCGGCCATCACTCCTGCCGATGGCTCAGGCGTGATCGTTGCAACAGCATCCGCATCGGCTGGCTCTGTGTTTTGAGCTGGTCCTGTGGGGGCCGGTGTTGGTGGCTCAGCGGGTGACGCTGGTGCCACGGCTGCCACAGCTGACTTCGGTTGGTTTGGCAACGAGGCTGCCTGTTCGGCCGCCGGCTTGGGGGCAACGGGCTTTGCCGGCGGCAGATTCGCCCCAGCAGGTGGCGATGGTTTTGTTTTTGTCGGCTCTGCCGGCGGGTTTGCCGCCAGGGCACTGGCCGACATGGGGAACGCCGACTCAGGCTTCTGAGCCGGTGCCTGCACTGCTGCTGGTGTTGATGCAGCCTGATCGGGCGGAACCTGATCCTTGTCGGGTGTCACGGGCTCTGGGGTATCGGCGGCGGCAGTCGCTGCCGACTGCGAGCCAGACGACTCCGGTTGCGCCTTGTTCATTCCCGGCTCGTTAGCAGCGGTTTCAATAGTTTGGGCATCGGTGGCAGCGGCCGGGACCGGCTTGGGATCAGCTGGCTTGTCAGCTGGTTTCGGTGGAACCGACGTGGCTGCGAGAATAGATGTCGACTCTTGGGCGGTGGCTTTCGTCTCCGAGTTTTCGCTGGCTTCATGCTCGGAGGTGGGAGGCGAGATCTGGCGGGCAGAGAACCGGGACAGCTTTGCCGGTGGCGTTGGTTCGTCGGCCTCTGATGCGTCGGGGTCGGGAACTGTTTCGTCAGACTCAGTGGCAGGCTCGACAGGCTCCTCAAACGAAGCCGGCTGCGCTGGAAACCGTTTGGGGGAAACCGGGAGGGGCTGGCTTGTTTCTGAATCGATGAAGCGACTCGGCGCGGCGTAGCGCTCGGCCTGTTCAGCAGGATCTGGCTCAGTTCTCGGATGAACCGCTGATTCGCTCGGACGTGTCGCCAATGCCGGTGTAGGCTGGGGGGCATGGTTCACCGGGACGGTTCGACCCATGCCGGAAACCCAGACAATGGCGAAGCCCACGCAGCCGCAAAGCAGCACTCCAATCACCATCAGAGCCGAAGAACGTTCCTTGGGGGGAACGACAAGCTCCTGCCGGGATGTCCGTTCGCGCATCGCACGATCCTCCGTCAGCTGTCAAAAACCGTCGAGACAGCCGGGGAAGTACCAAAGATGCTGGGCGGGAGAAAGGCGACATTCGCCACAAGCGCCTGCCTAGCGGGTCAGCTCGCCGGTTTCTCGGACAGCCCAGCTGCCACAAGAACCTGATGCAGATGGAAGTGAAACTTGCCCAACTTGCCACCGTAGTTGCCGGCCGAGATGGCCGGAATGTCGGCCGCCACCGCCGCCTGAATGGCGGCAGCCATAGCCTGCGTAATGACCGCCTCATCGACGCCGTCAATCACTATTTCAAAACTGGCAGCCACCCCGTCAACCAACTCAGACTCGACACGGCCAACCAGTCCAGGGCAGAAGGCGTCATTGGTTGACGCCCGTAGTGCCGCATACCGCGAACCCACCTTACTGCCGGAGCGGACAACGCCGCCAGGGAAGGGGGTAATCGTTCCGTCGACAACGCTGATTGCCTCAACCGCCCGGCGGGCGGCGGCGAGTGCAGCCGGCAGCGTATACCCCTGCAGAATCAAATTTCCGCCACCAATCCCCTTGGCAATCCCGCAAGTCTCTTCAATCAGGAACTCACCGTCCATCACCGGTACCCGCCAGAACCGCCGCCCGGCGAAGACCTTGGTTTTCTCAAAGCCATCGCCGAAGAAGCGAATCTGTTTCCCGAGTGGAGCCCGTTCATCACTCTCGGGCAGGCCGTCGAACACAGCCGTGGTGGGACAGGTCAGCAGGCACTGGCCAACTCGATTAGCGACCGCCTTGGCCAATGACTCAGCGGCAAACCCGAATGCCAATATCGACACACCCGGCCGACCATCGGGGCTCTCATTCACCGCCAGCCGCCGCTCAACACCGATTTCGGCGTCACAGCGGTGAAAAACTGGCCTTCCCAGTTCTCAAGGAGGACAACTTTCGCATAGTCTAAGGGGAGCCGCAGCAATCGGTCGCCGGCACCCGCTCCCATCTTCTTATCGAGGACTTACACAGATGTCTCAGCAGTTCGGCTCTTCTCGGTGTTTCCGTAAATACTCGACGAACTGCCCGCGGTGGCAGTTCCGGCCCACCCTGCTGTTGCCGCTGGCCCTCATTGCGTTCACGCCGAGCCTGGCACCGGCCGCTGAGCCAGGCCTGGCAATCGTGCCGGCCGACGCTGCCTTTCTCTCCAGCAGCCTGCGGGGCCGCGAGCAGTACGACCGGATCGTCGGCAGCAACGCCTTCGCCGCTCTCCGTGAACTACCGGCGGTGAAGAAGGCTTTCGACGAAATTGCTAAGCAGCAGGCACAGCCCGGCAATCCGCTGACGATTGCGGCAATGTTGCTCCAGATGCCAGAGAATCAGCAGGCCATCGCCCTGCTACAGGACATGGTCGCCACCGACACCTTCGTCTTCGGCACCCCCTCTTGGATTCAGGCAGCCGGGATTTTCAAGAAACTTCAGCAGGCTCAGCAGGCCGGAAACATAGCCGCGCTCAGCAAGGGCACAGGCATCGACTTCAACCCACAGGAGACGACGGCTCGGCTGATTGTGAAAGCGCTGGCAGAGAATACGGATGACATTGTCATTCCCGACCTTGTCTGGGGATTCCAGACCACGCAACAAGAGGCAGCAGAGACCCAACTGAAGCGGCTTGAGCTGACCGCGAAAATGTTCACCCAGGCACAGCCGCTCCTGGCCAATGCGGTCACGCGGCAGACGATCGGCAAGGGGGACTTTGTGACCCTGACCATCCGGCCTGACCCAAATCTCCTGAGGATGTTGAGTGCGGATGCGGTGGAGGACTTGGACGTTGAGGAAGAGGTCAATGCAATCCTGACCCGGGTTGGTGAACTTGAGTTTGTGATCGCGATCGGCCTGCTCGACGACCATGTGATTCTGTCGATCGGTGGCGGCACAGACCACCTTGAAAAGCTGGGACGCAACAGTGACAGCCTGCTGAAAACCGATCCATTTGCGAAGATCCGGGAGGCTGATGGCAAACCGTTGACAGGCATCTCGTACCTGAGCGAGCCACTGGCAGCCGCTGTCATGCAGTCGGCTGATGACTTCGAACAGATCAATGGCCTCATCACGGCCCTTGTGAAGGCTGGCAAGCTTCCTGATGAAGCAGAAGCCGATGCCCAGCAGCTGGTTGAGCAACTCGTGGCCGGCTACACGGACAGGCTGCCGCTTCCCGGCCCCTGGCTTGCGTATTCCTACCTGACCGATACCGGCTACGCGGGAGAGGTCTGGAACTGGGCCCAGAACATGCCTTGGGATGGCAGCAAGCCCCTTGACCTGCTGGAGTTCACCGGTGGCAGCCCCTTCGCCACTCTTGCCTTTCGGACTGAAACCGATCCAGAGTCCTTTGAAGCCTTCGTTGCCTGGATTGCTTCGGCCCGTGACTTTGCCGTGAAGTATCTCGCCGCCGCGGCTGATGAAGACGCCAAGGAACGATTCAGTGCCTTCGAGGAGCACGTCCTGCCGTTGGGCGGCGAACTGGCCGATACGATTCGTAGCAATTTTCTCCCAGCGCTGAAGAGTGGCCAGTTCGGTCTGGTCCTTGACGCCGACTCGACGACCACCAAGCTGCAACAGGCCCTGCCCACCTCGGCCGATCCACTGCCGATCATCGAGCCGGCCATCGTGCTGTCCATCGACGACGAGGAAAAGTTCCGGGAAGGGCTCAGCGACCTGTTCGCCCTCAGCGACAAGCTGCTGGCCGCCATCCGGAAAATCGACGGCAACACCGTGCCGAGCGAATACCAGATTCCCGATCCGACGCAGACGGAGGTGGATGGCGGCAAACTCTGGACATTTGCCCTGCCAGGGACCGGCCTCGATGAACAGGTGCAGCTGAGCATCGGCATCGGCGAAAAGGTGGCGGTCTTTTCGCTGGTTCCTGAGCAGGCGAAGCGGCTGCTGGTGGCCAAGCCGCTGAAGACAGCCGCAAGCCTATCGGCATTCGACAGCAAACTGGCTGGTGCGGCCGCCCTCGACTGGGTTGGACTGATCGATGTCATCGAACCCTGGGCGGTCTATCTGGCCCGCTGCGGTATCGTGCAGAACAAGGGAGGTCGACTGGATTCTGAATCAACAGTTGGCCCAGATGTTGAAACTGAGGAAACCAAGAAAGACATTGCGCAGCTGGTGACACTGCTCCGGCTTGCCCGCTGCCTTAAGGCAGCCGTGGCAGAGACCTCTGTGTGAGTAACCGCCGGATCAAACGGACCCACCCTAGACAAGCGTCTCAAGCAGCAGCCGCATCTTGCGGAGTTCGCCCACCTGATCGACACCCTCCATGGGTGGCAGGTGGACGCAGAGGCCACGCTTGTAGCCAACCCGGCTGAGTTGGGAGACGATGCGGCCATATTCAACGCTCCCCTGCCCAACTCGCACCTGGAAGGCATCGGGCTTTGTATCCCGCAGGTGGACGTGGCAGACATATTGCAGGATTGAGTCCCAGGAGGCCGCCTTCTTCCGGCCGAAGACTGAATGACTGGGGTCGAGCGTCACTCCGAGCCCCGGCACATTCCGGCAGAGTGATGCGGTGGTTTCCGCATCCTGGGTCATCCGCTCGGCCTCGGTTTTTACCCCGACGAGCATGCCGTACGAGGCGGCAATCGCCACAAACTTCCGGAGCCGCTCAATCTCACCGTTGAAGGGCGTACCAAGTTCTGACGACTCGACAACGAGCGTCACAATGCCAAGCGACTTGGCCAGCCGACAGCAGGCATCGAACTTTTCATACAGCATGCCATCGGCGGGGGCGGCGAAGGAGAGGGCGACCGGTTTGAGCCGTTGCAGGTCGCTGCAGGCCGCCACTGCGGCTGTCGGATCGGCCAGCACCGCATCGGGCTGGAGGTGAGAGCCTCCTTCATGAATATCAAGTTCGACAGCCGTGAACTCTAGTTCGGCCAGTCGCTCCATTGCCTGACCGAGTGGCAATTCGGGGAAACATTCAGTGCTGACGCAGACAAACACAGTGGCAGGCTCCTGGTGACCCGGCGGCATGTTGAGCGTCCGCCGCTGGTGGCAGGGTAACGACACAGCCGGAACCCTGGCAACGCCGAACCGTCCGCAAGACTTGCCCAATCCCGTAGAATATTTCTGCTGCGCGGCCGGTCCGACTTCGCCATCTGCCATTTCTGTCCCATTCAACCCTTGGAATTCTCCTCATGACATTTGCACCCGGCCAGACTCCCACCCGTGTCATTCTCGAGCAGGCCGGTGGCTGGAGCCGCTGGGGGGGCCGCCTTGCCTGGGTCATCGCCGGCATCTCGCTGCTTGTCGCGGTCGTCTCGGCCGGAGCGAACGCCCAGTATTTCCAGACCAACCCAAAGGTGATCGAGCAGTACCACTCGCTGGCGACAACGGCAACCGACAAGGTCGCCATTGTTGAAATCAGTGGAGCGATCATGGGGGGAGACGGCTTTGCCCGCCACCAGATCGACCAGGTTGAGGATGACGAGTCCGTGCGGGCGATCGTGCTACGAATCGACTCTCCTGGTGGCACGGTCAGCGGCAGCGATGAACTGCACTATCGCATTGTCAAACTTGCACGGGAAAGAAAACTGCCGGTCGTCGTCAGCATGGGCGGGATTGCTGCCAGTGGCGGCTACTACATCGCCATGGCCAGCGGCGGGCGTGAGGAGACGATCTTTGCAGAACCATCCACGATCACCGGATCGATCGGGGTGATCATTCCGCACTTCGATCTCTCGCAGTTCCTCAAGCGATTTGAGATCGCCGACGACTCGATCACCAGTGGCCCACTCAAGGAGATGCTCAGCCTGACCAAGGACCGCTCGCCTGAACTGGCCGAACGGGAACGCAAGGTGCTACAGGGTCTGGTCGATGAAATGTTCACCCGCTTCAAGACGATCGTGAAGGAGGGGCGGCCAGAGCTTGATGACGAGACACTGGCTGCGGTGACCACCGGCCAGGTCTTCACGGCCGAGCAGGCAGTTGACTATGGCCTGGTCGACCGGATCGGCTTTCTTGAAGATGCCGTCAGCCGGGCGGTCGAACTGGCCGGCCTGTCAGCTGAGACTGCCCGGGCGGTTCGCTACAAGCAGCCCCGGGGGCTGCTCGACGAGGTGCTTGGCGGTGCCAGCCAGGCCGGCGCAATGGCGTCACTGCGAACCCTGGCCGAGTGGACCACGCCGCGGGCCTGGTACCTCTGCACCTGGTGGCCGGCCGTCGTCACCAGCCGGTGAGCCCGCCGGCGTGGGGAAGGCACTGCGACGTCCAAATGAAACGCGCCGGCTCGGGGACGGTGAAGGTCTCGTCGCGGGGCGAGGATACGCCCAACGCTCCTCGAGCATTCACCGACCCCCGAGCCTACCCGTCCTGGATCAAATCCCCACGTGATATTCCGGGAGGGGTGCCCGTACCCTGAGAGCCGGCGTAGCTGGCCAGCAGAGCCATGGATGGCGGAGCGCAGGCAGCTTCGAACGAGCGAAGGCCTGGATGGCCGCAGCGAGTGGCCGGCGACAGGGCACGGGCAGCCCCGACCCACGCCGGACGTCGGTGTTCCCCCTCTCAAAACCAGCTCTACAACACAAGTCATCTGAGGCGGCACATCTTGTGCCGAACAGGATTGACACGACGTCCGAGCTTTCCGTGAAGCTTGCCCGTTGCCGCTGCCAGCGCTTCGCGGCACCAGCAGCTGGCGGCAAGCACACTCTGGTCGTCAGCCAGCCGGTCAGCCAGGTGGGCGACCGCCAGAGAGGAGATGAGCTGCTGCAGCCGGGTCGAAAGGTCGGCCACCACCAGCTGCCGGTCGGCCAGCCCGCGGCCGTACCGCCGCAGGCAGCGGTCCGCTTCAAGGCTCCAGGCGGCCAGACCCCGGCGAGCCTGCCGGGTACAGTCACGCAGCGTGCCGTCGAGCAGTTGTCGATCGTCAACGTCACGAGCTACTTGCCAGCGGCGGGCCAGCTGCCAACCCAGCCAGCCGGTCACCCGCCTACCACCGGTGGCAGCCGCCAGCGGATGCTGTTTGGCCACCCCCTTGAACAGGGCCAGGCCCAGCAGATCGCTCTCCCCTTCGTAGACACCGGCGGCAAAGTGATCGTGGAATGAGTCACCCAGCGGATGGCCAACCAAGAACGCCCGGCCACCGTGGATGCCCAATGCCTCAACGGCTGCTGTTCGCAGGCAGCGACTGGCGACCACCTTGGCCAGAATCGCCTCGCATTCCCCCGTGCCGCCGGCGTCGATTGTCGCCGCTGCCCAGTTGGCCAGTGCCTCGCAGGCCAGACGGGCTGCCGCCATCCGGCCCACCCGGCCCTGCACCAACTCCCGGCGGGCGATCGGCTCGCCCCAGGTCTGCCGCTGCCAGGCAAACTCGACCGCCCGATCGATCAGCAGGCCAATCGTGCCGGCCGCCTGCGCCGCCAGGGTCACCCGGCCCCGGTTGAGCCCGTGCCAGACAATTGCCATGCCATCCCGGTCACGGCCAGTGGCCGCTGGGCCTACGGTCAGGATGTCGTCGGCCGACACGGGAAACCGGCGGAACTCAAGGGCATGGTTGTGAGCATGCTTCAGCGGATGGAGGGCGTAGCCTCGCAAGGAGAACTCGGCGGTATCAGCCTCAGGCAGTTGGACCAGCAGGATGGTCGGCCGGCCATCATGCTGGGCCAGCAGCTTGACTGCGCGGCCGTAGGTCGCACCCGTGATGAACATCTTGGTGCCCGACAGCAGCAGCCGGTCACCGTCGCGTTCCAGCCGGCAGGCAACCCGGCCCAGATCGCAGCCAGCGTCAGGTTCGGTAGCGGCGAAGACCGACAGCGGCCGGCCCTCGGCGAGACGAGGCAGCCAGCGTTGCTGCTGCTGCTCACTGCCAAAGTCAGCAACCGCAGCGACAGCACCAATGGTCGAGTGCACCGAGAGCAGACCGGCGACGGTCGGACAGCGGCCGGCTAGCCTGGTCACCACTCGAACAAAATCTGCAAACTGGCAGCCACCACCACCAAACTGCTTGGGGACCGCGAGCCCCCAGAGGCCGGTCTCGGCCAGCGACGCTTCGGCCTGACGGGTGAGCTTGCCGGTTGGTGGCGACGGTGCGTCAGCCAAGGGAGCAGGCGGGCCAGCCGGAATGTCGGCGGGCTCGTAAAGCTGGCTGACGGCGGCGAGCCACGCAAGCTGGTGCTCGGCTTGTTCAACCACACCGGCCACGGCGGCGGGCAGCGCCGTGGTCGAAGCCGCTGCCGCCTGCGCAAACCCCTGTGGCCGCCCAGCCGCCATTCCCTGCCAGACTGCTGTCACCAGTGGTGCCGGCGTGATCGCCCGATGGCCCGGTTGCGGTCGCAGCGGCTCGCCCCGCCCAGAACTGTTTGACTCAATCGCCCCAGTTCCCGGTGGCAGTTGGCCCGTCTGCAACCGGTCAAGCAGCTCGGCAAAATGCTCGGCCACCACCCGCCGCTTCACCTTAAACGATTCGGTCGCCTCACCATGGGCGGCATCGAAGGGATGGTCGACCAGCACGAAGCGGCGGACCTGCCAGCCACGGGGCAGCTGCTGCTGGCGGACCGCCAGCCGGCGGCTGAACCAGTCGAGCAGTCGCCGGTTCGTCAGGGCCTGCCGTCGGCTCCAGACCCGACACCGCAGTCGCCGCAGCATCCGCCGGACCACAATGGGCTCCGGGACAACAAGAGCCACCGGCCAGGGCAGGCCGCTGCCGGTCACGCAGACCTGGGCCACCGCCGGCTCTTCCAGCAGCGTCGCCTCGACCTCCGCCGCGGGCAGCTTGAGGCCGCTGGCCAGCGTCAGGACGTCGTCGAGTCGACCACTGATTCGTAACTGGCCGTCGGCCTCGAGGCTGCCAAGGTCGCCCGTCTCCAGCCAGTCACTGCTGTCAATCGGCTGCTCGGTCTCTGCACGGTCGGGATCGATCACCGCGACTGCCCGGCAGGGGGTCCGGATCATGAGCTGCCCCCGGGTGGCCAGCCGATCGTCAATCTTCAGGTCGATGCCAGCCAACGGCGGGCCGACCGCCCCGGGCCGATTGATCCGTGGATTTGAGACGGTGACCACTGGCCCCGCTTCAGCCAGGCCGTAGCCTTCGACCAGCGGCACCCCCGCACGAGCAAAGACCGCCGCCGTCCGCTGCCGCAGCGGTGCCCCGCCCGACACGCAGACCCGCACCCGACCGCCGAGGGCTGGGGCCAGTTCGGCAATCCGTCCCGCTTCAACCGCCGCTGCCAGCCGGTCGAAAAAGACCGGCACGCCCAGGATCACCGCCGGTGGCAGCAGGCGACAGGCATCCAGCAGCCGCTGGCGGTCAGCCACGAGGCTAAGCGTGCCGCCACGGACCAGGGTCGTGTAGAGATCACCGACCCGGGCCAAGGCATGGCTCATTGGCAACCAGGCCAGCCGAACGTCGTCGGGCTCATCCAGAAACTCAGCCGCTGCTGCAATTGCGTTGGTGGCCAACGCCCGCTGGCTGTGGACAAAGCCCCGGGGCCGGCCAGTGGTGCCCGAGGAGATCAGAATCGTGGCCGGGGCGTCGGGGGCGCAGGCGGCCGCCCGACGTTCCAGCGTCGCGACGAGGCCCGCGGGCTCGCGAGTGCCATTCGGATTGGACCAGTCCACCCGGATCTCATGCTGCGGCAGTCCCGACGCTCCCCGCACGGGCACCGGCTGCGATCCCGATCGGACAACCGCCCGCGGCTGGAACAGCTGCAGCTGCTCGTCCTGTTCAGTGACCGGCGAATCGGCATGGAGGGCCACGTGGATAAAGCCGCCCAACAGGCAGGCAAAGTCAACGACGATCCAGTCGGCCCCATGGACGCCGACATGCACCAGCCGATCACCCGGCTTGAGCCCTGCAGCCTCCAGCTGCTCGGTGGCTTTCAGCGACTGAACCAGCAACTGCCCCCAGGAGAGCTGCCGCTTCCCCAGCGGATCGACGATGGCGGGGCGGTCAACACTTTGCCGCGCTCGCTCGGCCAGCAGGTCGACCAGCGTGGTGGTGGTAGCCGGATTGACTGCGGCCGGTCTCGTATCGATTGCCTTGGTCGTCATCGCCGATCTGCCCTCTGTCGATTGTGCCGGACTGCCGGGCATCGTCAGTCCACGACTTCAAACACGGCGGCAATGCCCTGGCCCAGACCGATGCACATGGTGGCCAGCCCGAGCGACGCCTGCTGCTCGCGCATGGCATGAATCAGCGTGGTGGTGATCCGGGTGCCACTCGCCCCCAGCGGGTGGCCGATTGCCAGCGAGCCGCCACGGACGTTGACCCGCTCGTGATCGAGGCCGAGCTCGTCGAGACAGGCAAGCGTCTGGACGGCGAAGGCCTCATTAAGTTCGACCAGATCGATGTCGGCCAGACTGAGGCCCGCTCGCTCAAGCACTTTGCGGCTGGCCGGCACCGGGCCGATGCCCATCACGGCCGGCGGTACACCCACTACGGCGGTGGCCAGCACCCGTGCCAGTGGCGTGAGCCCCTGCCGCCGGGCCTCAGCCTTACTCATCACCACCAGGGCCGCCGCCCCATCGCTCAAGGGCGCCGAGGTGGCCGCGGTCACGCTGCCAACCTCGGGTAGGAAGGCGGGGGGCAGGCTGGCCATTACCTCAAGGCTGGTGTCGCCACGGATCGACTGATCACGGTTGGCGAGCATAACGACGCCCTCAGTGTCGAGCCCTTGCACTGGCACGATCTCAGCATCAAAGGCTCCGGCCGCCGTCGCGGCTGCCGCCCGGCGATGGCTTTCGAGGGCATACTCCTCCTGGCGTCGCCGGCTGATGCCACGACTGGCCGCCAGATGCTCAGCCGTCATGCCCATCGACAGGACGGCCCGACTTGAGCCGGCCAGCGCCCGCGGGTGAATGTCGATGGCGGAGTCGATCGGCAGGTGCCCCATATGTTCAACGCCAGCGACCACCTGCACGTTTTCACTGCCAGCGACAATCGCGTGGCAGGCCTGGGCGAGGGTCTGCAGGGACGAGCCACAGAGCCGGTTGACTGTTGTCGCCGCCGTCTCCAGCGGTAGGCCGGCCAGCAGGCCGATGCTGCGGGCCACGTTGCCGCCCAGTTCGTCCCGCTGCTGGCTGGCCCCGACCAGCAGGTCCTCAATCGTGGCTGGATCGACACCACTGCGGTCGACGGCAGCCGCCACCACGGCAGCGGCCAGTTCATCACCGCGGACGTTGCGGAACAGCCCCCGCTGGCCGTCGGCCCGACCGATCGCCGTCCGGCAGCAGGCAACCACAACAGGAGTGGCCTCAGGAGAGCGGCGGGGAATGGGCATGGATGGCGGGAATCGGGGCTGGTGAGAAACCGACCCTCACCATCCTAGCAGCGCTGACGAACCGTCCGAAAACAACGGCCAACCTGCCCGTGAATAATGTCCAGCGGTTCTGGGTGCAGTTCATTCACCTTCGCATGTCGCATTGCACCGCTGCCGAGGGTAAGCAACCAGTGTTGAGTGTCGACGTAAATGTTGACCTGGTGAGCATTACAGATTGTCCTTGCTCGCCGTGAGGACGGCGGGAGAACTCGCCTGCTGCCCTGTGGGTGTGGTGACCGTAAAAAAGAAAATCCGCGGATCGGCCGGCGGCGGTGGGGCCGTGACCGTGCCATCGGCGGCGACAGTAGCCGACACGGTCTGCCAGGTAAGCGAATTGATCGGCCCCGGGTCGGCGGTGAAAACAAGCGTTGCCGTCGTAACCGGCCCGCCGGAGGTGACGCGGCACCGTGGGCCGCGGTCATCAATCACCGGGCGGTCAACGACCGGCAGGCCGGGGGTCCCGAGCAGTTCGGCATCGATGAAGGCGGCGATCTCGGTCGGCGTCCAGCCCGCCTCGTGGCCGTGTGGCATGTTCACCTGGATCCGGACGTTCTTGGCCGCCTGCGTCACGTCGGCATAGCTCTTCATGAAGCTGTCGAGTGGGTAGGCAAAGTCGTTGGTGCCGTTGATGAAGAAGATCGGTACCCGACAGGCCGGCAGATAGCTGGCCGGATCGTAGAGCCGGGTCCAGCGGGCCGACTGCTCGGTACCGATTCGTTTGAAGTCTTCAAGCCAGCAGCTGTTGTCACTGAGATGACCACAGCCATAGACGGGCACGGCGGCCCGAAACCGGTTGTCGATTGATGCGACCAGGCAGGTGGTGTAGCCACCCCAGCTGATGCCCGTGATGGCGGTGCGGGCAGGGTCAACCTCCGGGAAACTTCGCACCAGCGAGTGGGCCCGGATGCAATGGGCCGGCTGCCCGCCAGATCCATCGCGAGGGCTGCATAGCCGCGGCTGGCCCACCGTGTGACCCAATTGGCAAAGGCCGTTCCGCCCCCCCCATGCACCAGCACGATGCCCGGCCAGGGGCCGGCTGCTGCCGCTCCTGCGTTTTGATCGGCCTGCACGCTCGCAGGGGTGGCGTAGTAGGCGAACACCCGCGTGGCATGCCCGTTGAATGGCTCGCCGGCATAGAGAAGCGACCGCACCGGTCCCGTCGTGTCGAGCCACTCAACGTCAGGCGCAGCACTGAGCGCATCGATGTTCCACGGCATAGACGCCGGCAATTCCGGTGCAGGCGTGATCTGCT